>JAIBBI010000108.1 GCA_019694755.1 Gemmataceae bacterium | reverse complement strand
GGAAAGAGAGGAAGTCGGCAGAGGTCACCTGTCCATTGCCGTCGGCGTCGCCGAACAGGCGGAAGAGCTTCGGCGCGGCTGCCGCGTCGCCGACGAGGGTGTAGTTGTCGCCGCCGATCCCGTCGTTGTTGCCGTCGAAGCCGAGGCCGACGAACTGGTCCGCCAGGATCGTCAGGTTGTAGGTCCCGTCGATCAGCGAGTTCGTTCCTGTCTCCGTCAACGGACCGCTGAAAGTCAGCGTCACGGCGGTGCCGTTTACTGACGCCGACAGTCCGACGTTCCCCGACCCGGCCCGTTGCAGTTGGAATGCAGCCGCGGGCGCACCGACAAACGCCGGGGCCTTGTCGAACGTCAGCGTGATGCTCGTCACGTTCGACCGCTGAGCCGTGCCGTCGCCGACCTTGATCCCCGACAGCGTCGCGCCCGGCTGTGCTTCGAACGCGCCGATGTCTGTGAATCCGATGCTGCGGTCGAAGCCGACGCCGCGCTGGTCGGTGGACAGAGCCAGCGCGTTCGAGCCGGTGTTCAGGCAGGGGCTGCCTGCGAGCAGCGGGTGCGTCATCCCCAACCCGCCGAAGTTGCCGAGCGGCACGAGCTTGAGGTTGGCGAAAGGCTGCACGGGAACGTTACCGACCCCCCCCGCGAACGAGCCTTGAATCGCGCCTAGGGCGCTGAAGTTCAAGCTGACGGCATTCGGGCTCGAAATGTCCGGGGCGGTGGCCGCGCTGTTTCCCGAAACAATGGTGCTGTTGATAACCATCGTGCCGGTCGTTGAAGCGGATTGCCCGATGCCGCCGCCGGACCCGGATTTGGCCGAGTTCTTGACGATGGTGGAGTTGTCCACTTGCAACGTTCCGGTGAAGCTACTGAGGAAGATACCGCCGCCCTGGCCAGCGCTGGTGTTACCGGAGATCGTGCTGTTGCGCACCCCGACCAGGTCAGACAGGGCGGCCCCGGCGAATGCGACGGCTCCGCCGCCGGCGAGCGTCGCCTGGTTGTTGCACAGCGACAGGTTTTCGAGCATCAGGGTGCCGCCCTTGTTGACCGCGATTGCGCCGCCGGAGAAGCCGGAGCAGTCGCTGACCGCGCAGTTCCTCAAGGTCAGCTCGGCGGCATAGTCCAGAGATACCCCGCCGCCGCCCGTCAGCGTGGACTGGCAGTGGTCGATCAAAACGTCCGATAGCGTCAGTTTCGTGGCGTCGCCGACGTGAACTCCGCCGCCCCCGCCGGACGTTGAGCCGCCCGTGATCCGCACGCCCGACAGATCCACCTTGCGGTCGGACAGGCCGGGGGTCACTACGTCGAACACCCGGTCGGCGTGGCCGCCGTCAACCGTCAACAGGCCCGCGCCGGGGCCGACAAGCGTCACCCCGTCCGCGACCGACAGCGCGCCCGAAGTCAGGGTAATGGTCCGCGAGACGGCGAAGAAGGCCGCGTCGAATGTGATGGTCTCGTGGCCGGACACGCCGTAGGTGTTGTCGAACCCGTTGGCCGCCAGTAGGGCGTAGCGCAGGCTGCCCGGGCCGGTGTCGTCGGCGTCGGTGACCAGCAGCGCCGTCGGGGCCTCGACCGCGCCGATATCGACGCCCGCGCCGCGCTGCCGGGGAAACGGGCCGCCACGCTGGTCGGTCGTCAGGCCGGCCGGGTTGCTCCCCGCATCGACCGCCGGGCTGTTCGGGGAGATCATGCAAGTACTGAGGTAGCCGCCGTTATCGTCAGATGTCGACAGGAGTGCGTCGAGCGGATTTACCGTCGTACCCGTCAGGTTGTGCGTGCCAGTGACCACGGCCCCGTTGTCGGCGATGCTGACGAGCGAATAGGTGGCCGTGACGGCTCCCTGAATGTCGTCGCCGGTGCCGGTCGCGGTGTTTTTCGTCAACAGCGTGCTTTCCATCGTCACAGTGCCGGCCTGGCGGTGAAGACCGCCGCCGGTCGTTGCCGCGGTATTGAAGGCGACCGTGCTGTTTTGGATGACCAGCGAGCCGGAGCCTTGCTGCGCGATCCCGGCCCCTCGACCGCCGGCGGCGGTATTGTGTGTGATCGTCGTGTTGCGAATGGTTGCCGAGTTGCTGAAGAAGTACAGGCCGCCGCCTCCGTTGGGGTCGGAGGATTTGTTGCCGCTGACCGTGCAATTCTCCATGAGGAGTTTGCCGGTCGAGAAAAAGTAGACGCCGCCGCCGCGCTTCGCTCGGTTGTTGTTGAGGGAGCAATTCTTCAACGTAATCGTGCCGCCCGTTAGGCCCGGCCCCCCGACGCCGATCGCCCCGCCCGACCCGGTCCCCCAGTTGGCGGTGAAGTTGCAATCGGTCGCCGTGAAATTGTCGTCCCCGGTTGCGACGCCCGAACCGATCCCCGAGCTGCTGCCGTTGTCGATCCACACGTTGGAAAACGTCACGTTGCCGACGCCGGGGATGCCGGACACAAAGACGGGGAACTGCTCGTTGATGAAAATGCTCCGGCCGATCGGGATGCGCTCGCCCACAGGGCCCTGCAGCGTCAGATCGCCCGTAATCGTCGGCAACTGCGTGTCGAGTTCCAGGATCAAGTTGCCCTTGAACACCGTCGGATCGAGCACGATGGTGTCGGTGCCGTAATTTCCGACGACCCGGGCTGTGACGTCGCTGTTCAAACTGGCGTTGTTGTTGGCCGAGGTCAAAGCTTCGCGCAGCGTCACTTTGCCATCGACCGCAATGACATCGTCGTACGAGGTGACGGTGATTACCGCCGGCAGGCAGCGATCGTCGAGGGGCGCCACGCCGAGTCGAGTATGGTGTTTCTGCGGCCGATTTTTGAGCAATCGCTTCAGCGACCAGTGGAAAGGCTTACGACCGTGGTTAACTGTGCGACGCAACATGACTCCGCTCCGGATAAAAGCGATGCGATAGTTTCGGGCCACCAAGTGGCTCCCGATCTGCTGAGCCCGGTGCGACGAGAAATAGGCCTCGAACTGAAACGGACGATACGTGGATTCAGAATCATTCGGCCCCAAGGGACCTCCGACCGCCCGTCCCCATTGAAGTCGAAATTGGGGTCAGAGATCGGAGGTCAGAGTCCTGAGTCCGCTTGCGTTTGGCGGATAGCGGATCGCGGTCAGGCCGATTGAAGGAAGCGGAGGCGGAATTGGAGCAGGTCGTTGGCTCCGACGGTGCCGTCGCCGTCGAAATCGAAGCTCGGGCTGGGGCTGAGGAACGCCAGGCGGAAGGCGAGGAAGTCGGACGCGTCGACCTGGCCGCTGCCGTCCGCATCGCCGAACAGGCGGTACAGGCCGTTGGCCGGCGTGCCGACCAGCGTGTAATCGCCGTCGATGCCATCACCGGTGAACTGCGAGGCCAACGCTGTCAGCGTGTATCGCCCGTCGGCCAGCGATCCATTCTCAAGCGGACCGCCGACGAACGTGATGGTCGCAATTCGTTGGGTACCGTCGAGGGTCGCGCTGAGCGTTACGCCGGCCGAGTCGCTTTGTCGGACGAACGTAAACGCCTTGCTCAGGTCGCTGGACGAGACGAGGCGGTCGAACTGCACCTTCAGCGTCGTGACCCGCGACCTCTGGGCGTCGCCGTTGTTGATGGTGACGGACGTGACTTTGGCGGCCGGCTGAACCTCGTAGGCGCCGATGTCCACGCCGGTGCCGCTGGACCGCGGTTGGCCGCGTTGGTCGCTGTTTTGAAGGCTGGGGTTCGCGCCCATATCGAGCAGCGGGCTGCCGGGCAGCGGGCGGTGCGTCGGCGTCGGGCCGCCGTTGTTTTCCAGAGGGGCAAGTAACACGTTGATGCCGAACGCCAGGTTCGCCCCGAGGTCGGTGTACGTGGTCACGCCGGTTTTGGAGCCGACCGCCGAGTTCTTGGCCGTTATCGTGCCGGTCGAGTACAGGTCGGGATTCGCGCCCGTGTTACTGGAAATGACGCTGCTCTCGAGCGTGATTGTGCTCGCACCGGTGGAGGTCCGTGCGATGCCGCCGCCTCCGTTGGTGCCCGAGGCGGTGTTATTGACGATCGTGCTGTTGCGGACCACGATGGCGGGAGAAGTGAGATCACTGGCGATGCCGCCACCGACCCCGGCCGCGGAATTGCCGGAGAAGGTGCTATTCACCACAGTCACCGAGGTCGCGGTCCCGAAGCTGTCGATGTAAAGCCCGCCACCGCCGCCCGAACTGGAGGTCGACTTGCTGACATTGCCGACGAACGCGGACCGGTCGATCAAGATGGTGGATGACGACGACGCGTAAAGGATCGCGCCACCGCCGTTGGCAGTGGCCGAGTTGTTGCTGATGGTGGTGTCGGCGATCTTCGTGTTGCCGCCGCCCCAGTAGATCGCGCCGCCGTCGCCGCCCGCGGAGTTGCCGGTCAGTGTCGACAAAGTGATCGTCAGGGGCGCGGAGCTGAACGAGTAGATTGCGCCGCCGTCGCTGCCGGCAGAGTTGCCGGTGAGTGTCCCGGCCGTGATCGTCAACGGTGTCGCACCACTCCAATCAATCGCGCCACCATTCGAACCAGCAGTGTTATTGGTAAATGTCACCGTGGAGAGCGCGACTGTGGCGGAGGTTGTCGAGATCGCGCCGCCGGTGTAATTGGCGGAGTTGCCGACCAGCGACGTGCGGACGAGCGTCAGCATTGAGCCCGAGCCCATCGCAATCGCGCCGCCCGACGCAAATCCCGTCACGGCATTATTGGTGAAAACCGAGTCGCTAATGTTCAGCGTGCCCGCGCCCGCCATCCGGATCGCCCCGCCCGAACTGGCGCCGGTGTTGGCGATGAACTGCATGTTGGTCAGCGTGACGGCATCGTCGGTGGTTGTGATCGAACCGCCGGCCACAGTTGTCTTCCCGGCCGTCAGCGTCAGGCCCGACAGGGTAAATGCCTGGGCCTTACCCGGCGCTTCGAGTGTGAAGTGCCGCGACGCTCCGCCGCCGGAGATGGTCAGGAGGTTGGAGCCCGGGCCGGTGATCGTTACGCCATCGGTGGCGACCAGTTCGCCTGTCGTCAGTGAGATCGTGTTGGCGCCCGTCAGACTGAACGTGATGGTGTCGACGGCACCCGAGTTGGCGTTGGCGTCGCGAAGGGCCTGTCGCAGCGAGCCCGGGCCATCGTCGGCCGTGGTCGTGACGACGAAACTCCGCGGAATCGCAACGCGGAACGCCCCGGCCGCGCCGGACGATGCCGCGAAGCCCAGGGTGTCGCGTACCGCGTCGAACTGCACGACGACGGAGTACGAGCCGTTGTCGGCCGCGTCCCAACTGCCGCCCGGCGGCGTAAACTCGTATGTCACTACCCGCGGCGACCCGTCGCCCGGCACATCGACACTCACGTACTTACCCGGCACGTCGAACCCGCCCGGGCCGACGATCCGGATGTCGTCGTCCCCGAATGTCGTCGCGTCGAGCAGGCCGTCGTCGAAGTAGGAGACCTTCACTTGTTTCGTGGTTCCGCCACTCACAGACACGTTGGCATTGCCGAACGCGATGGCGATCGGTGTGCCGTCGGCATCGACCGATTCCATCGCGCCGATGTCGGCTTTCGCGCCGAGCACGCGCGAGAATCCCGAGCCGCGTTGATCGTACGCAAGGCCGGCGGGGTTCGCACCGCGGTCGAAGATCGGGCTGCCGGGGAAGGGGGCCCGCGTCGGCGTCGGGCCGCCGTTGTCGGCCGGGAAGGCGAGCCGCGGGTTGATCCCGTACGGTAGGGTGTTTGTGCCGGTGTCGCTGAACCCCACCGGGCTTCCGACCAGTGAATCGGTCAGCACGACCTGGTTTATGCCGCCAAAGACGTCGGGCGCGGTCGTCGCACTGTTCGACAGGACGCTGCTGGTGATCGTGATCGTCCCGCCTGAGCCAGCAAGGCCCCCGAGTCCGCCACCGGTCATGGCCGAGTTGTTGGCGATCGTGCTGTTGGTGAGTGTCAAGCCCCAGGAGCCAGCGGTGTGGATCGCACCGCCGATGCCGCTCACGGAGTTGGTGCTGAACGTGGAGTTGCGGATGACCGCCGTCGAGCCGAAGAGTGAGATACCGCCGCCGTCGCGGGCCAGATTGCTGATGAACGACGACCCGGTGATGGTGATGGATGTCAGGCTAGAAGTGGTGCGGATCGCACCGCCGGCATCATCGGCCTGATTGCCCTCGAAGAGCGAGTCGACGACCGTTGGCCGCGAGTTGGGCAGGAGATACAGGGCGGCACCGTCGGCCGTGTTGCTGACCGGCACGCCCTGGGCCCGGTTATCGCGAAATGTCGAGCGTGTGACCGTCAGCGTCCCGTCGGCATACACGGCTCCGCCGGCGACCGTCGCCTGGTTGGATTCGAACACCATGTCGGTGAGCGTGATCGATTCGTCGGTGGCAAGCAGTCCGGCACCGGTGCCTGCGAAGCCTTTCGACACTGTAATCCCCGAAAATGCCACGAGCACGGGTGTCGCTGCATTGACATCGAAAACGCGGACGAGGTTGTTGCCGGATACGGTGAGCATTGATGCGCCCGGCCCGATGACCTTCACGCCATCAGTGATTGCAAGCGGCGAGGCCAGCGTGATCGTGGCCGCGCCGGGCAGGTTGAAGGT
This sequence comes from Gemmataceae bacterium, assembly GCA_019694755.1. Lineage (GTDB taxonomy): Bacteria > Planctomycetota > Planctomycetia > Gemmatales > Gemmataceae > JAIBBI01. Next base: position 11,056 of record JAIBBI010000108.1, on the reverse strand, counting down.
GATGCTGTCGGCCGCGGGGTTGGCATTGGTGTCGAGCACGGCCTGACGGAGCGAGCCCGGCCCGCTGTCGTTGCTGTTGGTGACGACCACGTTGATCGGGATGTTGACCGTGAACTGCCCGAGCAGGCTGAACGGAATAGTGTTACCCGACAGGTCGCCGACCTGCCCGGGTTCGACGTAAACCTGAAACACGCCGAAATCGGGGACATCCCACGTTCCGCCGGGGCCCGCCACACTGTAAGTTGCGGTCCGCGGCGTGCCGTCGCCGGGCGTGTTGACGCTGACGAGTTTGACTGACGCGCCGTTGGCCAGGAACCCGGCCGGCCCGGTGACCCGCAGGTCGCCGTCGCCCAGACTCGCGAACTGAATGGCCGCGTCGTCGGTAAACGTGACGGTCAGCGGGATGGTCGGCGTGACCGCAACGACATCCGGAAACGTCCCGCTGGCATACGGCTTACCGGCCGGGATGAGTTCAAACGCGCCGATGTCGGTCGGGCCGTAGTTGCGAGGCAGGCCGCGTTGATCCAGGCTCAGATTCAGCGGGTTTTCACCCTTGTCGATAATCGGGCTGCCGGTGAGCAGGGCGTGGGTCTGCGTCGGCCCGCCGTTGCTGGCAAGCGCTCCGAGGTTGAGAGCTGCGCCAATGAAGTTGCCGCCGAGGTTCGTATAGGTGGTGATGCCGGTGGTACTGCCGATCGCGCTCGATTTAGCGGAGACGCCCCCGGCAATGAAGTCGGAGGAACCGGCCAAAGTGGAGGTGTTGCCGCTGACGATTCCGCTGGTTAGCGAGACGGTGATGGCGGCGGAGTTGGCCGTGCCGACGCCGCCGCCGCGAAACGCACGGTTCGATACGATCGTGGCGTTCTGGATCTGGATGCCGACCGGCGCGGTCGAGCCGAACGAATTCGCAACGAAGATGCCGCCGCCGTAGCCGCCCGCGGTGTTGCCGGAGAATGTGGCATTACGGATCGTGATCTGCGCGGGCAGATTCGGCGAAATGAAGTAGACACCGCCGCCATCGGACGTGGAAAACGTGGCCGTGCGGTTGCCGGAGACCGTGCTGTTTTCAATCGTAAGCACGCTGCCGCCGAGCGCGGCAACGCCCGCACCGTCGCTCGCACTGTTGCCCGCAAGGGTACTGCCGGTGATCGAGACCGATGTCGGGCGGTAAACGAACACGCCGCCGCCCCGACCGGAGCTCGTATTATTCGAAATGGTCGAATTAATGATGGAGAGCGATCCGCCCGTTACGCCGTATGCCTGTCCGATACCTCCACCCTGGTTGAGGCTGGAGCTGTTGATGCAGCCGGTGATGCTGCATTCGCTGATGGTCAGGTTCTCGTCGCCGAAGCTGACACCCGCGGGCCCCGAAAACGAATTTCCGGATTTGATGGACATCCTGGCAAGCGTAACATCAAAGACGCCCGCGCCGTTGACTGCGAAGACCTGAGTCGAGTTGTTCCCACTGATGGAGCAGTTCACGGCCGACGTGCCGGTGATGGTCACGCTGTCACTGATGACGAGCGTGCCTGTGGTCAGTGTGATCGTTCGCGGCGTCGCGAAAAAGGAAGTGTCGAAGTCGATCGCGTCGGCGCCCGGATTAGCGTTGGCCGCCAGGATGGCCCCTCGCAGCGAACCCGCGCCGGCATCGGCTGAATTCAGAACTGTGTAAGTCGCGGGAACCAGTCGTGATTCGAGCGCACGCAATCGCAAACGGGCAAGAGTCCGACGCGCCGACATGGGGGCATTCCTCCGCGGATGTCCCGAAATACTAACTGGATTTACGATCAAATCAAGCCGTTGCGAGACAAGGACAATTGATGGTCTTCTGAGACGGCAATTGCAAAAAAGTACCACCGGGGCCATGACCGGCCCCGGTGGTCCGTTACATCACACCGATTGCAGGAATCGCAGACGGAACTGGAGAAAGTCGCCGCTGTCGACGCTGCCATTGCCGTCGTAATCGAAGGCCGTACTGGCACTCAGAAACGCCAGGCGGAAGGCAAGGAAGTCGCTGGAAGTCACCTGCCCGTTGCCGTCGGCATCGCCGAAGAGGCGGAACAGGCCGTTGGCCGGCGTGCCGACCAGCACGAAGTTGTCGCCGCCGGTGCCGTCTACGTTGCCGTCCAGTTGCGAACCGTTCGCGCTCACTTTTGATTGATCCACGGTCAGAGTGTACCGTCCGTCGGCGAGCGAGCCGAAGTCCACGGCCGGGCCGGCGAGGAAAGTCAGGGTCACGCTGGTGGTCGCCCCGGTGCTGACGGCCGCGCTCAGAAGCGACAGGGCATTGTCGGATTGTCGTTTGATCTGAAACGCGCCGGCGGCCGATCCGCTGAAGGTGACCACGCTGTCGAAGTCCACGGTTACGCTGGTGACCCGGCTACGCTGGGCCGCCCCGCCGTTGACCGTGACCTTGCGGACCGTGGGCGCGAGATTGGACTCGAATGCGCCGATGTCGATTCCGCCGCCGTTGACGCGATTGAAGCCTGCGCCGCGCTGGTCGGTCGTCAGCGAGGCCGGGTTGCTGCCGGAGTTGATCAGCGGGCTGCCGGGGAGAATGGCGTGGGTCAGCGTCGGGCCGCCGTTGTTGGCGAGTGCGGCAAGGTGCGGGTTGGTGCCGAAGGGCAGGTTTCCGCCGAGGTCTGTCAGCGTAAAGCCCGCCGATTTGCCGACCAGGCTGGTAGTGACGCTGACCTTGGCGGATGCCGAAATGTCAGGGCCCGTCGTGGCGGTGTTATCCGAAACGATCGACGATGAAATGTCGAACTGGACGAAGCCGGACGAACCCCGCAGGCCCCCGCCGGTCGTGGCCGAATTGTTGACGATTGTCGAATTCTGCACGGTCAGGGTGCGGGCCAAGGTACTGCCGGCAATGACGCCGCCTCCGATCGAATTTGCCGAATTGCCCGAGATCGTGCTGTTGCGGATAACACTGATGGCGGAATTGCCAAGCGAGCTGATAAAGACACCGCCGCCGTTGCCGCTTGCGCTGTTTCCGGAGATGGTCGAGTTTTCGACTATCAGAGTGCCGACGTTGTGGTAGACACCGCCGCCCTCCGTTCCGGCAGTATTGCCGGAGACGGTGCAGTTGAGCAACGTCAGAGCCGTGCTGGTCATGGCTGCAATGCCACCGCCGTCAATGGTTGCTTTGTTGCCACTGACGATGACGCCGTCCAGTGTTAGGGAGTCGTTACTGCTGAGATATACACCGCCGCCCCGGCCCAGTTGATTGCCTCCGGTAATGGTCATACCGGAGATCGATGAAGCGACGCCGGCAACCGGGCCGGCAAACTGAAACACTCGGAATTGCGTGCCGGCTCCAGGATCGCGGCGTACCGTAAGCAGACTCGCTCCCGTGCCGGGTACTACAACGCCTTCGGTGATTGCGGGGAGGGCCGTCAGAAGCGAGATCGTCTTGGCCGTGGCAAAAACGGTCGGGTCAAAGGTAATCGTGTCCGTACCGCCGGCCGCGTTTGCATCGATGACTGCCTGCCGCAGCGAGCCGGCCCCCGAATCATTGTTGTTCGTTACTACGATCAATGGAATCTCGACCGCACCGATGTCGACACCCGTCCCGCGGACGCGGGGGAAGCCGGCGCCCCGCTGGTCGGTTGTCAGCCCGGCCGGGTTGCTGCCGTTGCCCAGTGCTTTGCTGACGCTAGCGGGCATGTGAGTGAGCGTCGGCCCGCCGTTGTCTTGCAGCGGCCCGAGCAGCGGGTCCACTCCGATGTTGGCGTTGGTGAACGCGTCGCCGGTGAATGTGGCGACGCCGGCCTTGGAGCCGATGAGGCTGGCAATAGCATTGATGGTCCCGGAGATCGTCCGGATCTGGGGGCCGGTCCCCGCGGAATTGCCGGCGACAATCGTGCTGCGAATGTCGTAGGAACCCGCTCCTCCGAGGTAGATTCCACCTCCCTGGCCACTCGCCTTGTTGTTGACAACGGTGCTGTTGTCCAGAGTGAACGCACCATTGCCACCGTGAAGGATGCCGCCGCCGTTGGTGCCCGCTGTGTTTCCGGAGATAGTGGTATTCCGGATGGTCAGCGCGGTCCCGCCCGTGTGGGCGAGCGCTCCACCAATAGCTCCGGCGAAGTTTCCGAAAAACGCGCTGTCGACTACGGTCACAGGCCCGGCCACAAAGTTGGCGAATCCGCCGCCCGTGAACCCGGCCGAGTTGTTCGACATCGTCACCCGTTCCAACGTTGTGACACTGGAGACAAGCGTGACGACTGCACCCCCAAAGTCGCCGGCAGAATTGCCATCGAACACGCAATCGCGGATGGTCAGGGCGGTGGCTTTCGATTGAATCGCTCCGCCGTCTTCCGTGCCTGTTACCATTCCACCAGTAAAGGTCATTCTCTCGAACGTCGCGCTGGCTACAGTGTCGATATTGAAGATGCGACCGGCGGTATTGCCGCTGACGGTAACTCCCCCGGTCGGCCCGTTGACCGTGAATTCGTCGGAGACGTTCAGTTCGCCGGATGTTAACTTAATCGTCTTGTTTGTGGCGAACACCGTCGGATCGAAGGTGATGGTGTCGACGCCGGTTTCGTTGTTCGCGTCCAGCACCGCCTGCCGCAGCGAGCCGACGCCCGAGTCATTGGTGTTAGAGACGATCAGGGCCCGGCTTTCGATCGCACCAATGTCCACACCGCCACCGAAGTTGCGCAGGAACCCCGCGCCCCGCTGATCGGTGGTCAGCGCGGAAGGGTTGCTGCCCGCGTTGACGAGGGGACTGTCGGGGGCCGGAAGGTGAGTCATCGTCGGTCCGCCGTTACCGGCGAGCACGCCGAGCTTCAGGGTCGCGCCCAGCGGGAGGTTTCCACCGAGGTCGGAAAAGCCACCAGTCGGCGCGACGCCGATCGCGCTGTTCCTGACGGTAACTACGCCGGAATCGCGGCGGATGTCCGCGGTGAAGTTGCCGGCATTCCCGGAGACGACAGAACTCTCCAGATCCAGAGTGCCTCCGGAATTGCACCGCAACGCGCCCGTACCAAGATTGCCGTCGTTGTTCGTTAACGTGCAATTGCGGATGTGGAAAGTCGCAATCGAGGCAAAAAGAACTCCCGCGACGGAAAGGCCGGACCCGCCACTCACGACGTTGCCGGAAAGTGTGCTATTCCGCATCTCCAACGTCGAGGCGGCCGGCACCGTGCCGCTGAACGAAAGGGCGCCGAACCCGCTCGTGTTTTGCGCGATCGTCGATCCGTCGATCAGCAGGCGGTTCAGCCCACTCGCATGGAGTGCCGCGCCGAAAGGCGCCGAGTTGCCGGCGATTGTGCAGCCTCGAACCTCGAATTCCGGGCTGCCCGAGTTGTTGGACCCGAAGGCGCCGCCGTCGCCCGTCGCGGCGTTGTTGGAGATTGTCGAGGTCAGGACAGTGACTGTGCCGCCCAACGCGATCCAGACGGCTCCGCCGTTGGCGGCCTTGTTGTTGGAGATCGTCGTATCCGTCAGGGTGAGTCGTTCGTCCTGAAGGATGATGGCGCCTCCGTCGCCGGCCGTCGAACCGCCGGTCAGGGTCATGTCCAGGATCGCCACGTCGAACGTACCCGCGCCATTGATGTTGAACACCCGGCCGGCGCCGTTGCCGTTGACGGTCACGCCGGCGGCGGGGCCGAGGATGGTCACCGAATCCGTGATCGCCAGTTCGCCCGTTGTCAGGGTGATCGTCTTCGCCGTGGCAAACACCGTCGGGTCGAAGGTGATGCCGTCGAGGCCGGAGTTGGCATTGGCGTCGAGCACTGCTTGCCGCAGGGAGCCGGCCCCGGAGTTGTTGGTGTTGGTGACAGTGAACGTGTGCGTCTCCACCGAGCCGACGTCGATCGCACCGCCGAATACGCGTGCAAAACCGGCCCCGCGCTGATCCGTCGTCAGGGCGGAGGGGTTGGATCCATTGTTGACGGCCGGGCTGGTGAGAGCGGGCAGCCGGGTCAGGGTCGGCCCGCCATTGTCTTGCAGGGGCCCGAGCAGTGGGTCGACGCCGATATGGGCGTTTGTGAACGCATCGCCGGTGAATGTCGACACACCGGCTTTCGAGCCGATAAGGCTTGCGCCGACATTGAGTGTGCCCGGGAATGAGATTTCCGGCCCGGAGCCGGCAGAATTGCCGAACACGATGCAACTGTCCATGGCCTGCGACAGTACGTTCGGCATGGAGATGCCTCCACCAGTCGCTGCCGAGTTGCCGGTGACAGTGAGGTTTCGCAGAACGATCGGCTGCGAGATGTTGATGACATTTAAGCCGCCGCCATTGCCGCCAGCGCTGTTGTCGGCAATCGTGCTGTTGATGATTGACAGGTCTGCGGTACCGGCCCAGATTCCTCCGGCATGATTCCCCGCTTTGTTGTTTGCAACCAGGCTGCCCGACATTGTAAGCGATCCCAGACCGCCCACCATGGTGATACCCCCACCGTCGCCGGAAGCCGTGTTGTCGCGGATCGTGCTGTTGATGATGATGAGGTCGGCTCTCACCCCCGAGGCTATGGCTCCGCCATCTACGGCGCTGGAATTGCCGAACAGCGTGCAATTGGTCACCGTGAGAGTTCCGCCGGAAACATGGACGGCCCCGCCGACCTCGCCAAACCCGACCACACCGTCCCGAAGAGTGAGATTTGAAAGAGACGTGTTGAAGGATGGAACGTTAGTGCCGATATTCAGTACCCGGGAGTTCTTGTTCGCGCTGAGGATCACGCCGGCCGCCGGGCCCGTGATCGAGAGGGCATCGAGGATCTCGATTTCGCCCGTGGTCAGTGTGATAGTCTTCTGACTGGCAAATACGGCGCTGTCGAACGTGATCGTCTGCGCACCGGGCGCGACATTGGTTTCGAGAATGATCTGTCGGAGCGAGTCGATGCCGCTGTCGTTGATGTTCTTGACGACTGTGTTGAGAAATTCGACCGAACCGATGTCGAACGCGCTGCCCGATAGCCGAGGAAAACCGCGCTGATCCGTCGTCTTCGCGGCCGGATTCGATCCAGCGTTGATGAGCGGACTGCCGGTCTGTGGCGAGTGTGTTAGCGTCGGGCCGCCGTTGTTTGACAATGCGCCAAGTTTGAGGTTGGCATGGGGTTGGAACGGCAGATTGCCGCCCGCACTCGTCAGCACGAAGCCCAGGTTGTCGCCGATAGCGGAGTTCTTCACCGTTGTGGTGTTCGGGTTGTCGATGTCCGGGGCGCCACCGTTGATGTTCCCGCTGACGATCGAGCTTTCGATGTTCAGATTGCCGGTACCGGTGTTGACCGAAATGCCGCCACCGCCGGCCGCCGTGTTTGCCGTGTTGTTGGTGATAGTGCTGTTCTGGATGGTCAACGTGCCGGAGGAGTTGTTCCAGCCGATGCCGCCTCCAAAGGTCCCGGCCGTATTGTCGGAGAGAGTGCTGTTGCGAACAAGGAATCCCGTGCCAACGGTTCCGTTGTCGAAGAAGATCCCGCCACCGACTCCACCCGCGGAATTGCCGGAGAGCGTCGTTTCGAACAATTGCACGGCTGATCCGCCCGACTGATTGGCAATCGCGCCGCCGTCGCCCGACGCTGAGTTGGTCGCCAGCGAGCAGCGAGTCAGGATTACGGCTCCGGTCGAACTGACGTTAATCGCCCCGCCGTCCTGGGCCGCGCCGGTCGTGCGGTTGCTGGAAAGCGTGCAGTCGATGAGATTAGCGGTGTCGGCACCTAATTCGATCGCACCACCCGTGCCGGACGCCGAGTTGAAGCTCAAGGTGCAGTTGTTGAACGTGACGCTCTGGTTCCCGGCCGCGTTGACGAGGAGCGCACCGCCGTTCCCCGTAGCCTTTCCCAAAACAAGGGACATGTTCGAGAAGCTGAAAAGCGTGCCGCCTGTGATTGAAAAAATTCGATGCGTCAGCACACCACTGATCAACACGCCTGCGACTGGCCCTTGGATCTCTGCGTCACTAGACAGGACCATCTCATTGGCAGTGTTGATCGTCTTCTGAGTGGAAAACACCGTCGTATCAAACGTAATCGTGTCTCGCCCGCCATTCGCATTGGCGTCGAGTACGGCCTGATCCAGTGAACCGGCCCCGCTGCCGGCGGTGTTGACGACGACGATCTGATCGACTTCCACAGCTCCGATATCAACGTCCGCTCCGCGTTGCCGGGGGTGGGAGACGCCCCGCTGGTCAGTCGTCGCGCCTGTGACATTGTTTCCCTTGCCAAGAACCGGGCTGTTCACGGCCGGGGCATGGGTCTTGGTCGCGCCGCCGTTGCCGGCCAAGGGACCGAGGAGGAGATCCGTTCCGAACGGCAGGTTGTTTGCACCCGTCACCTTGAATCCGATGCTGTCGCCGACCGCGGAGAAGTTCAGGTTCGTGGTGCCGGGATTGAAAATGTCGGGCCCGGTCGCCCCGAGGTTACTCGAAGCAATCGTGCTGTCGAAGGTAATCGTGCCCGCGGCCGCGTAAACGCCGCCGCCCTTACCGCCCGTGGCCGTGTTTCCGGTGATCGTGCAGTTGAGGACGTTGTTGTTGCCCGCGGACACGAGCAGGGCGATCCCGCCTCCGGTCGCGGCCGAATTACCCGACAGCGTGCACTGCGTGAACGAGACCGAGGCGGACCCCAGCGCGGTGAACGCCCCGCCGGCCCCGCTGGCCGAATTGCCGTTGAGCGTGCTGTTCTTGATCGAGATCGACGTGGCCGGGTCGGCCGCGATTGCCCCGCCCGTAACGGCCGAATTTCCACTCAGCGTGCAGGAATCCATGCTCAGGGTCACCCCGGCCCCGCTAATCCGAATTGCGCCGCCTTCGTCGCCCGAGTTGCTGTTGGTGATGGTCACGCCCACGATTGTCAGCGGTTCGGTGGAGAGAATCGCGCCGCCGTCGGTGCCTGCGCCGGCCTTCCCGGCCGTCAGCGTCATGTTGCGGAGCGTGCCCGAGGCGACAGCCGACGCATTCTCGAAATGGAATATCCGCCCGGCATTGTTCCCGCTCACCGTGAGTGCGCCGGTCGGGCCTTCGACCGTGAGAAACTCGGTGACGAGCAACTCGCCGGTCGTCAGCGTGATGGTCTTGGCCGCCGCGAATACCGTGGCATCGAATGCAATGGTGTCCAGCCCGACGGCTGCATTAGCGTCCAGCACCGCCTGACGGAGCGAGCCCGCACCGCTGTTGTTGGTGTTGGTGACCACGAAATCGTCGGGTAACTCGAATGCGCCGATGTCGATCGCCTTGCCGCGGACGCGGAAGTAGCCGGTGCCGCGCTGGTCTGTCGTCAGCCCGGCCGGGTTGCTCCCGGCATCGATGGCGACGCTTCCGGCCAGCAGAGCCCGGGTCTGCGTCGGCCCGCCGTTGCTGGCGAGCGAGCCGATGTTCGGGTTCACGCCGATGTTCGCGTTGGAGAATGCGTCGCCGGAAAACGTGGTGACGCCGGTGGTATTCGTGATGAGGCAGAGAGTGGCATTCACCGTGCCGGTCGTGAACAAGTTGTCCGCCGTCGTGCCCGCGCCGTTGCTGAAAACGATGGTGCTGGTCAGGCCGATGGTGCCCGTGCCGCCGGTGCGGGCGATCCCGCCGCCGTTGCCCACGGTGGCCACGTTCGAGGCGATCGTGCAGTTTTGTACGGTCAGCGTCGTGGTGAAAGTCGAGCTGATCGCGATGGCCCCGCCGTCGGAGCTGGCGAAATTGCCGCTGAGAGTGCAGTTGCGGATGGCGTTCGATGCGAAGACGCCGTTGAGGAACAGGGCCCCGCCGTCACTCGACACCGCGTTGTTGGCGGAGAACGTGCTACCGGTGACGGTCAGCGTGCCGCCCTGAAACATGTTCATGAATCCGCCGGCCGTAGCCGAGTTACCGGACAGCGTTGAGTTGGTGATGATCACGGTCGGGCCGTTGACCGCGGACACGCCGCCGCCGCCGCCGGTCGCCGAGTTGGTCTGGATCGTACAGTCGTCGAGGGTCAGTTTGCCGCCGGTCGCCTCGACCCGGATGGCCCCGCCGTCGGAGGCCGAGGTGTTGGCCGACACCAGACAGTTGGTCAGCGTGACGTCTTCGTCCTGAATGAAGATCGCGCCGCCATCGTTGGCCCCGCTGGTTGCGCCTTTCGTGAGCGTCATGTCCTGAAGGGCGACGGTGATTGCGGATCCGGTCACGCCGTTATTGATGTTGAAGATCCGGCTGGCATTATTGCCGCTGACAGTGAGCGTGCCTTTGATCGTGCCGTCGATGATGAGGCTGTCGCTGACAGCCAGTTCGCCGGAGGTTAGGGTGATTGTCGCGCTCGCACCGAAACTTGCCCCGGTGAAGGTGATCGTGTCGAGCCCGGCGGAGCCGTTGGCCGCGATTACGGCGGCCCGCAGCGAACCCGCTCCGCTGTCGGCCGTGTTGGTGACGGTAAACGCCGCTGGGGCGAGCCGGTCTTCGAGCGTGGTCAGCCACAGGCGGCGATTCCAAAGTCGGGGAGCCGGATTGCGACGAGCCATGATGCATCCTCACCAAACGGAACGAACGGGTTACACTCCAGAACGGGAGGATTCAACGCGCCGTCCGAAATGGCCTGTGGGAAACGATTTGCGCCTCAGTCAAACGCCGGATCACGCCCCGGTGGTCAGACCGTGCCCCCGGCCATAGGTTCTAGGCAGTCTCTCGCGGGGGTGTGCCATGCAACTCGGGATGATCGGGCTGGGGCGAATGGGCGGCAACATGGTCCTCCGGCTGCTCCGTGCCGGGCACGACTGCGTCGCTTACGACCGGGACGTGGAGCGGACGAAGTCCTTCGACTCGGCCGAGAAAAAGCAAAGCGTAAAGGCCGGCTCGCTGGCCGACGTCGTCTCCAAACTCGCCGCGCCTCGGGCCGTGTGGGTCATGCTCCCGGCCGGGCCGATCACCGAAGGCACTATCGACGAATTGAGCAAACTGCTCAGCCCCGGCGACGTGATCATCGACGGCGGCAACAGCAAATACACCGACGACGTGGCCCGGGCGAAAAAACTCGCCGCGCTCGGCCTCAAGTACCTCGACGTGGGCACCTCCGGCGGCGTCTGGGGCCTCGACCGCGGCTACTGCCTCATGATCGGCGGCGACCGCGAATCGTACGAGCGACTC
>JAIBBI010000266.1 GCA_019694755.1 Gemmataceae bacterium | reverse complement strand
GCTTCCCACTTGCGCGTGTAGATGTTGGATAGCAACAGGAGAACGCCCGCCGTGCCCGCGGCGGAGACGAGGATGAGGAACAGGTACGTAAAGTACCGGGATCGGGCGGTCGGTGTCGTGTCCGGCACGGAATTCTCCGGGCGTTTAGCGTGGATTGCCGTGGCCGACGTCGGCGTGGCAGTGGATGCAGTTCCAGCCGCCGGCCGGGTCGGGCGGGGCGCCAATGATCGGTTCTACTAATGGGCGGTGACATTCGATGCAGTTGTTTTCGAGAACCCGACTGTTGCGCGGGCGGATGCGAATCGGTTCGTGAAAGTTCTGCAAGGTGAAGCCGTAGGAATGCCAGAAGCCGTTTTCCGCTTTGACGACATATTTGCCCAGGAAGTCGTGCGGCGTGTGGCAGTCGTTGCATGTAGCGGCCTGATGGTGCCCCGCCTTTTGCCAGCCGTCGTAATGCTCGCGCATGACGTGGCAGTTGACGCATGCCTTTGGGTCGCTGCTCAGGTAGGAGAGCCCTTGGCCATACCAGAAGGTGTAGCCGCCCGCGCCAGCCGTCGTGCCGAACATGATGCAGGCGACGCCGGCAATGAGCGGTACGCCCAGAAGTGTCTTGCCCGCAAGTGACGGCGTCATCGGCATAACCGTCAAACTCCGCCGGCGTCAGGAATCGCTTCCACGCTACAACCCATTCGGGTGCCATTACCTGACCTAGCGGCAGATCACGGCGACTCGTTAGGGGCGGTGTAAATGATATCGAGCGATTACTGAGCCGATTGAACAAGCGGCAAGATTTCTGTACCTGGTACTCTTCTTAGGACGCCGGCGATGCGTAATCTCCTTCGCTCTTTCGCCATCGGATCAGTCACTCTGCTTGGATTCTCGGCCGCGCCGAGTCAACAGCCCTCATTTTCGGCGGTCGACACTTTGCCGCCGCTTGAAAATCACCCCGCCCCGGAGACGTCTCCAAGTCAGGGCGAGCCAATCGAGAAAAATAAGGCGGAGAAGCAGGACGAGCCGACGAGCGGCTTTGACTGGACTAAGGTGCCGCCGGTTCGTGGTCTCCCCCGGCCCGGGTATTTCATAATTCCGCCGTCCGGTTGTGGACATTACTCGTTCCTCGACCAGTGGACAGGCGAGTGCCGGGAAAAACCTCCGACTATGCCGTGGGGTTCCTACGGCTTCTACCAGCCGTCGTTTTTCGACACGGATTTCCGCTACCTCGACAAGAAAGATGCCGTGTGGGGGGACTTTTGGGACCCGCTGAAGCGCATTCATCCGAACGACTGCTGGCTATTCTCAATGGGCGGCCAGGCCTGGTATCGCCACGTAAACGAGGTCAATAGCCGGCTCGAGGGGCGGGGCAACAACTACGGCTTGTTCCGTGGCCGGCTATACGCCGACGCCTGGTATCGCGATGAGTTTCGCGTGTATGTCGAGGGGATATACGCCGACAGCTTCTGGCAAGATCTCGCACCGCTGCCGATTGATCGGGACCGCGGCGACTTTCTCAACCTGTTCGTGGAAATCAAGGCCGGCGAACTCAACGACAGGCCGGTCTACGTCCGTGTCGGACGGCAGGAGATGCTCTTTGGGTCGCAGCGACTCGTCAGCACCCTCGACTGGGCAAACACCCGGCGCACGTTTCAAGGCGTGAGGGCCTATCGCGCCGATGAGAAGTTCGACGTCGACCTGTTTTGGGTGCAGCCGGTGATTCCCGAGGCAAGCCGGCTGGATTCAGTGGACAACAACCAGAATTTCGCCGGCCTGTGGACGACGTACAAGCCGCGCAAGGGTACGAGCGTCGACGCCTACTACTTGTTCCTCGACAACACGAACCCGGTGGCCGTCGGTGAGTTCGGCGCGCGCTCTGGCTTCAACGCGCACACCCTGGGTACGCGTTACGCCGGAGACTATTGCAACGTCCTGTGGGATTTTGAGGCGATGCTACAACTCGGCGAGTGGTCGAACCAGACGCTAGTGGCCGGGTCCACGACGGCGGGCCTCGGCTACCACTGGAAAGATCGGCCGATGAACCCGCAGGCCTGGGTGTACTACGACTGGGCGTCCGGTGAGTCGCATCCGGGGCAGGGCGGTACGCGCAACACGTTCCAACAGTTGTTCCCGTTCGGGCACTACTACTTCGGCTACCTCGATCTGATCGGCCGGCAAAACATCCACGACCTGAGCGCGCAGTTCGTACTCTTTCCGGAAAAGTGGATAACCCTGATCATGCAAGGACACCGCTTCTGGCTCGCCGAGCCGGGCGACTCGCTTTACGCCGCCAACGGCCGAGTCCTTCGCAACGATGCCACGGGCCGTGCCGGGCAAGACGTCGGCACGGAGATTGACCTGGTGGCGAGCTTTCACCTGACAGCGCACAGCGATCTGCTGTTTGGCTTCTCAAAGCTATTCCGCGGGACCTACATTGAAAACACCGGCCCGGCGGTGTCGCCGGAGTTGTACTACGTGCAGTACGGCTACCGGTGGTAGGTTCAGCCGGCCGAACGCGGCCGGGCCGAGAGCAAAGCAGATGGCGACGCGCGCGTTTCGCAGTCGAAACACGGATACTTTCGTAGGCTATGCCGCGGTCCGTCAAGCCGTGACACGCCAAACAATTGGAGTAACTCCCATGTGGCAGCGCGCGAATCTCGTCGTGATTTCATTGTTGATGATCGCTCCAGCGTCCGGCGTGGCCCAACCGCCGGGCCCGGCCGCCCAACTCGTCGCGATGAAAAAGGTGCATTTCCTCGTCGGCGAGTGGAAGGGCGAGGGGTGGTTCGAAACCGCACCGGGGCAGAAGCGCGAGTTCAAAGGGTCGGAAGTGGTCCGGCTGAAGGCCGGGGGCGTAGTTCTGACCGTCGAGGGAGAGCACCGCGCCAAGGCTGGACCCAGCGGCGAGGGCCCAGTCGTTCACAGCGCGTTCGGCATCGTGACCTATGATGAGAAGGCGAAGCGCTATCGGTTTCAGGGGTTCACGTCCCGCGGCAACCACGAGGACACCGAAGCCAAGGTCACGGACGGCCAACTCGTCTGGGAAATGAAAATCCCGCGATTCGGCGATGTCCGCTACACCATCAAGCTCGACGACAAAGGGCGGTGGTTCGAAATTGGTGAAGTAACGCAGGACGGCAAGGACTGGCGACAATTCTTCGAGATGACACTCGAGAAGTCCGCCACAAAGTGATACGTGTTTCGCACCGCCTCGTCAGCGGTTGTGGCGACGGTCCAGCTTCCGCACAACGGAGTTAACGAGCGGCTGGTCGATGGGGCGCAGCGGTGTGAGCCCGCAACTGACTTTCGCTGACATGGGCACGCCTAGTTCGTTGAGCGTGGCCTTGAGCCGGGCCTGGGGTTCCGAATCGCGGACGCGCAATGGTAGTTCGAGATCCTGCGTCATCATGACGCGCTGGCACGCGAGCAACTCCGTCGCCGGTCCTTTGACCAGGAGCGGCGCGAGG
>JAIBBI010000265.1 GCA_019694755.1 Gemmataceae bacterium | reverse complement strand
GTTCGTGCTCGCCAAGGACGCCGGGGCGGTCGCGAACGGCAACACCATGGCGTCGCACAGCCCGTGGCTGGAGCTCACCACCTATACGCAGTCGACCCGACCCGGGCTGACCATGGGGGCATGGTCGAGCGGGCAGGCGGACAATAGCGCCGCGGTCGCGATCTACACCACGCCGGCCGGCGGCCTGACCTATGGCGGCTGGGGCGTGGTGGACGCATCGACCAAGGGCGGCGCCACGGGCAACCTGATCAGCGTGGCCAACCACGGCTCGCCCCAAGCTCTCGCCGCCGGCGTCGCGCTCCGCCAGACCCTGGTCGCCACGATCGGGCGCGGCTAGTGGCGATCACGGTCCTGGCCGAAACGGTCATCGACTTCTCGTCGGGCGGTTCGGCGAGCTACTCCAGCAGCGCATTCGCCGTCCCGGGCGGCACCGATTGCCTCGTCGTCGACATCCTGGCCCGGGGCTATTCCGGGGCCGGAATTTGCACGATCGACGCGATCACTCACAACACCCAGCCGCTGACCGTCGCGCACGACAACGCCGCGACCGGATTCGATCGACTCAACAGCTCTGTCGCGTACCGCCGCAACCCCGACATCGGCACATTCGCGCTCGCGATCGGGTTCGACCTGCAGGTGCGCGGCTGCGTGGCGCGGGTCCAGGCCCTGTCCGGCGTGAAGCGGTCCGGCTCGCCGATCGGGCAGCTCCAGGCCCAGCGCTTCGTGACCGCCGCCACCGATACGATCGGGCTCGGCCTCACCCCGGCCTCGACCGGCGACAGCATGCTGTGCGCCGCGCTCGGCATCGTCGAGAACACCACGCTCGCGACCTGGACCGGTGCTGGGTTCGTCGAGCAGGACACCGGGATCTACACCGGCGGGGACAATCTCACCGCCACGTTCCGCCGCAAGCTCAACGCACCGGCCTCGGCCAACACGGCCCAGGCCAGGTTCGGCGCCAGTGCCGCGAACATCGGCGGCCTGCTCTATGAGCTCCTGGCCGAGCCGACCGGCGTCGACGTGTCGGGCGACATCGCCGTTACCCTGGCGATGTCCGGGTCGGTGTCGGGGCCGTCGTCGGCGAAGCAGAACGACGCGGCCTATTATTCCGGCGACGAGGCCTGGACCGATATCTGGCTGCTGCAGCCCGATCTGGCGGGGGTGGACCGCCGCATTCACTCGGTCGGGCCCGACCTGGCCCCGAACTTGGTGCTCGATCAGGTCGCGGCCGGCGCCTACGCGACCAATTGCTACCGGCTGCGCACCCGCCTCAGCACGGGCGAGCTCGTCATCGAGACCCTGCCAGGGTCGCAGTCGACCGCGCCGGTCGTGCTCGCGTTCAGCTATGACGGTGCCGTCGCAGCGGCTTACGTCAACGGCGCACCGTCCTTGGCATCACCCGAAACCGGCATCGGCGGTGCGGTCGACGTCGGCGCCGGTGGCGAGGCGATCGGCGGTCATGCCGCGCCCAGCCCCGCGCCGTACACCGGCAAGATCGCCCGCCACATGCGCTTCGGCGACTGCCTGTCGCCTGCGCAGATCGCGCTCTTGGCGTGCTCCGTGCTCAACCCGGGCTCGATCTGGGGCGCTGGCGAGGAGGACGACGCCGAGGACGCGAATCAAAGCCCGGTCGCACTGCCCGATGTGATCCGGCCCGACGGCCGCCCGATGGTGCGGATCACTCCACGCGTCGTCGACCCGAACGGAACGCGGCCGGACCTTGTCTCGGTGATGCAGCCCACGCATGGCGCGGTGTCGATCGATGGCAATGACCTGGTCCTGAACCTCGAGCCGGGATGGGTCGGGCAGGACAGCTTCACCTACACCGTCACCGATTCGGGGGGCAAGTCCAGCACGGCCAGAGTCGCCGTGGAGCAGCGCCGTCCGGCGCTGAAGGTGGCCGGGGACAGCATCACGGTCGAATCGGGCAAGAGCGTAATTTTTGATCCCAGGATCAACGATGCCGGTGCGGGTCCTCTGCGGGTGGTCTCGGTCAGCGCGCCTGCGAGCGGCACGGCCGAGATCCTGCCCGACGGCCGCATTCGGTATACATCATCCGGCAAGTCGCCCGGGGATGTAGACTCCTTCATCCACGTCTACCCGATGGAGATCGACAGCCCCGGCGGCAAGACGGTGGTCGTGCCGTCCTTCACGGCAAACGGGGGCAACGAATACACCCCGGGTGCCAATCAGATCCTCGACTTCCGCGGCCGGGTCGGAACCGAGCACAAGGACTCCGACTCGGCTACCACCTTCAGCTTCAAGGACGCCCCGGCTACCGCGGTCGTGTGCGGCGGCAAGGTCTACTCACCGAACATTATGTATTCGGGCACGACCGCAGGTGCGGCGTGGAACGTCATCCACGGCAACACGGACTTTGGGCCAAGCTCAAGCGGCAACTACGCGTCGATCCGGGTCTACCGGAATGCCGCTGGCTTCAAACTACAGGGCTTCTACGTCAAGAACTCGATGGATGGCATGGTGCCGCAGCCGGACGGCAGCGGTGCGCGTGACTGGATCGTCGAGAATTGCGTTTTCAAGGAAATCCGCGACGACTGTGTCCAAGATGACGGTCAGTTGGCCGGCACATTTCGCGGCTGTTTCTTCCAGGGCCATGTCTTCTTCTCTTGGCGACCCGGCGGCGACAGCCCGGCACCCAAGAGCGGTGAGATCGTCACCTTCGAACACTGCCTCATCGATATGGATCGGATGATGTGGCAGGGCGAGGATACGAACGGTGTCGCCGGCGCCAAGCGGGCGGGCAAGTATCGCGGGCCGAGCCAGCGGAACAATGGGATCATCACCGGCTCGACGCCGGGCATGGGGCATCAGCATCCGTTCAAGACCCACCAGACTGGCGACCCGGGCGGCATGAAGATCCGGGTGAACATGAAGAACTGCCTCATGCGGATCACCACGCCGCCGGTCGATGCCTACGACGATCTTGTCTTCCCGAAAATCGGCGATGGCGTTGGTCCTGGGTCCAGCAATGGCTCCTACTACGAGAACGTTCACGTCTGTTGGGCCGGCCCGCCCTTGAACGGCACGGGCTACGGTCCCTGGCCATGGGCTCAGACCAAGGCGCAACTGGCCGCCATGGGCATCACCCTGCATGACGATGAGAACGAACAGCACGACTTCTGGACCAGAGCCGTGGCAGCCTTTGACTCGGCCCATGGCTACGATGCCGTGTCGGATACATACGCCTGGAACCGGGCGGCATGATCGAAGACTCCTTCACCTATACCGTCGAGGACGAATACGGCCGGGCGACTGCAACTGTTGCCGTCACGATTGAGGAGACGGGGGTTCCATTCGTCAACGCAAGTGACGACTCGGCCGATACTCTGGTCGGGACCGCGGTCGACATCGACGTCTTGGCGAATGACACCGCCTCCGCCGACAACCTGCCGGTCGTCGCCGACCCGACCAAAATCACCGCGCCCAGCCCGAGCGGGACCGCCGCGCCGCAGCCC
>JAIBBI010000264.1 GCA_019694755.1 Gemmataceae bacterium | reverse complement strand
GCAGGAGAAGCGCCAGAGCAGCCGGGTCCCGGCGTACGGCCGGGGCCCGGTGGGGATGTCGGGCGGTCGCCAGCGCGGCGAGCGCGGGGGCGGCCGGCGCCAACCAGGTTAATCGCGCCGCCGACCTCACGTCCGGACTCCTTGGGCCATCCCCCCGGCTTATCGGTCCGCCGGGGGTCGCCCCGTCAGGCGGAGGCCGTCGCCGGCTCCATTTCGAGTTGCGAACACATCCGATCGATCAGTTCTTCCAGATCGAACGGCTTGTGCAGGAAGTCATTGGCGCCGGCCGCTTTCAGGTCGGCGATCTTGTCTTCCTCGATCATGCCGGAGATGCACAGGATGCGCACCTCTTCCATGCTCGGGTCCGACCGGACCCGCATGCAGACTTCCTTACCGTTGATGTCCGGGAGCATGACATCGAGGATGATCATGTCCGGACGGTATTCCTTGACCATCATGCCGGCGTCGAAGCCGTTGGCGGCCGTGCGGACCTCGAAGCGCCCGTCGTCGACGAGCACCTTCTCGATCAGCTCGACGAGCTCGGCATCGTCGTCGACGACCAGCACCTTCCGCTTCCCGCTTTCGAGGGCATCCGTGGGGATGCCGTTGTCCTTCATGAAGCGGTAGAGCGCCTCGCGGGGGATGCGGCGGAACCGCGATCCGGGGACGCGAAACCCCTTGAGCTGGCCGTTGTCGAAGCAGCGGATGATCGTCTGTTGGCTGACCTTGCAGACCTTCGCGGCCTCGCCGGTCGTGAACACGGTCTTCATGAGTCCGTTCACCCCTTACCGGCCTGGCGGCCGGCTTAGCGAGAGGTCGATCCGGGCCGGCACTGAGCCGACACGACCGATCATCCCTGAGTTCCTCGTCCCGATCCGTGGGTCGACTTGGGGTCGTCGTGGACCGGCGTGTGAGTGCCGGTCACGCGCGGCTGAGGCTCAGCCGCCGGGCGTCATGCCCGCACGTTCGAGGCTTCTTATCTTGCCTCTGTCCGCAATTGTAACTGGCTTGCCCGGTGTGTCAATCCGACTTACCGGCCCAACCGCTACAACCACTCCAAAACTCAGGGTCGTCTCATTCGGAGTAATCGTCACTCCTGAACTTGTCTCCGTAGACACCGTGTTCTACGGATACTATCGGACGACCCAGCCGATACTTTTTCGCCGAATTGCCTGTGATGCCCCGGTTTCTCAGACTTCCGGGTCGGCTTGTGACGCCGGCTCTCCCGACGTGCCGGGCTTACCCATACCCGAAGCCCCGAGATAAAACAACAGCACTACCAAGTCCGCCGGCGTGATGCCAACGATGCGTCCTGCCTGTCCTACGCTCGTGGGCCGGACGCGACTGAGCTTCTCGCGAGCCTCGTACCGCAACTGCGGGACTGCCCAATAGTCGAAGGTTGCCGGGATCGCCTTGTTCTCCATCTTCCGGAACCGCTCGACCTGCGCCGATTGCCGGTCTACGAACCCCGAGTATTTCGCCTCCAGGATCACCTGCTCGACGGCCTCGCGGTGGTCGCTGGCCAGTTCGGGGGTGAACTCCACGAGTTGGGCCCACTCCACGTCGGGCCGGCGGAGGCGGTGCTCGAGCAACTGACCGTCGATTCGCCGGGCGCGGAGAATCTCCGTCAGCCTCGCGATCTCCGCTTCCTTGATTTGCAGCCGGTTCCAGCGGGCCGAATCGACCAGCCCGACGCGCTTCCCCAGCGGTGTCAGCCGGCGGTCGGCGTTGTCGTGGCGGAGCAGCAGGCGGTACTCGGCCCGCGACGTGAACATCCGGTACGGTTCGTCGACGCCCTTGGTGACAAGATCGTCGAGCAGTACGCCGATGTACGCCTGGCTGCGGTCGAGGACGAAGTCCGGCTCGCCCTTGATGCGGAGAGCGGCGTTGATGCCGGCGATCAGCCCCTGGGCGGCCGCCTCTTCGTAGCCGGTGGTCCCGTTGATCTGGCCGGCGAAGTACAGGCCCGCGACTTGCTTGGTCTCGAGCGTGACCTGGAGCTGGGTGGGCGGGGCGAAGTCATACTCGACGGCATAGCCCCAGCGCATGACCTCGGCGTTTTCGAGGCCGGGGATCGCGCGGAGCATGGCCGCCTGCACGTCCTTGGGCAGGCTGGTGCTGATGCCGTTGCAGTAATACTCGAGGGTGTGCCGGCCCTCGGGCTCGAGGAAGATCTGGTGCCTCTCCTTGTCAGCAAACCGCACGACCTTGTCTTCGATGGAGGGGCAGTAACGCGGCCCCCGGCTCTCGATCTGGCCGCTGTACATCGGGGCGCGGTGCAGGTTGCCGCGGATGATGTCGTGAGCCGCGGCCGACGTGTAAGTGATGTGGCAGTCGAGTTGCGGCCCGGTGATGGTATCGTGCAGGAAGCTGAAGGGGCGGGGGTCGGGATCGCCCGGTTGGACTTCCAGCCCCGCGAAGTCGATTGTGCGACCGTTGATCCGGCAGGGGGTGCCGGTCTTGAAGCGGTCGAGCGTGAAGCCGAGCTCGCGGAGGCTGCCGCTCATCCCCTCGGCCGAGCCGTCGCCGGCCCGGCCGCCGCGGGTCTGAGCCTCGCCGGTGTGCATGATCGCCTGCAGGAACGTGCCGGTGGTCAGGATCACGGCCCTGGCGCGGTACATCGTTTCGCCGCGGGCGACGACGCCGACAATCCGCCCGGCTTCGACGACGAGTCGCTCGACCTGCTCCTGACGGAGGGTCAGGTTCGGCTGCTCCTCGACGAGGCGCTTCATGGTGAACTGGTAGAGTTTCTTGTCGCACTGGGCCCGCGGCGAGTGCATCGCGGGCCCTTTCGTGCGGTTGAGCATGCGGAACTGGATGCCGGCGAGGTCCGTGACGATACCCATCATTCCGCCGAGCGCATCGATCTCGCGGACGATCTGCCCCTTGGCGACGCCGCCGATGGCGGGATTGCAGGACATCTGCGCGACGGCGTCGGCATTCATCGTGAGCAGGACGGTGCGGAGGCCGAGCCGAGAGGCCGCAAACGCCGCCTCGACGCCGGCATGGCCCGCGCCGACAACGGCGACGTCGAAATCGTAGGAGAGACTCGGCAAACTCATGCGGCTCAGAGGGTTGGGGAGAAGCAGCATCCCGCGACACGGATTATCATTCTAATGTACGGCCGGCCTCCCAGTGAGAGCCGATGAAATGTTGCAACTTACCTATGGATTGTCCGGATCCACAATTTCGACTTCACGGATCGGGGCCGAGCAGGTATTCAACGTGCGGGGGATAGCTGCGCGATGAACTCCGTGAAGACATGGTTGGCGATGGCCTGCGCAGCGTGCCTGAGCGCGTCGGCCTGGGCCGATGATCCGCCACCGCCACAGGTTGATGCAGCACCGGCGATTCTGATTGCCGTCGAGCCACCACCACCGGCGAAGGTCGAACCACCGGCGGGGCCCGGAGACTTCGGTGGTCGTGGCGGCGGTCCGCGGGCCCCGGGTTATCAGGCGACGTGGTATCCGGCCGCTTCGGTGGCT
>JAIBBI010000263.1 GCA_019694755.1 Gemmataceae bacterium | reverse complement strand
ATGTCGGTGACGAGCGGCCCGAGAACGTAGAACGGCGCGTCGTGGCAGAGTTCGCGCTCCTTCTCCACGTTCATCTTCACGAGGTGAAGGGGAATGTGGCCCGGCCCCTCGATCATCACCTGGCAGCCGCGGGCCCACGCCTTGGTGGTCAGTTCGCCGAGCGTCTTGAGTTCGGCAAACTGGGCCCGGTCGTTGGCGTCCGCGAGGCTGCCCGGCCGCATGCCGTCGCCCAACGAGTAGGTCACGTCATACGCCCGCATAATGTCGGAGAGTTCGTCGAAATGCGTGTACCACGGGTTCTGCTCGTGGCGGGCCAGCATCCACGCGCCCATGAGCGAGCCGCCCCGGCTGACGATGCCGGTCACTCGTCCGGTCGTCATTGGCAGGTATTCGAGGAGCACGCCGGCGTGGATGGTCATGTAGTCCACGCCCTGCTGCGCCTGCCGCTCGACCATGTCGAGGAGGTTTTTCGGCGTCAGGTCGGCGACATCCTTCACGTCTTGAATCACCTGGTACATCGGCACGGTGCCGATCGGCACGGGCGACGCATCGATGATTGCCTGGCGGATGGTGTCGATGTTTCCGCCGGTGCTCAGGTCCATCACGGTGTCCGCGCCGAGGTGGACGGCCGTGTGGAGCTTTTCGAGTTCGTCGTCTGCAGTACCGGTGACGGCCGAATTGCCGATGTTGGCGTTGATCTTGCAGTTGAGCGCGATGCCGATGCCCATCGGCTCAAGCTTCTTCTTCAGGTGATTGATGTTGGCGGGGATGACGCACCGGCCGCGGGCGACTTCGGAACGCACGAGTTCCGGGTCGAGGTTCTCCCGCTTGGCGACGAATTCGATCTCGGGGGTGATGATGCCCTTGCGGGCCGATTCGAGTTGGGTCATGGCGTGGTCGCTTCCCTCCGCCGGTATGAGCCGGATCAGGTTCCCGGGTGTGATCTCAGCCCCGCCGACGCGGCCGGGCACCCCGAGCGATGATCAGATTGTATGGCGCGGCGAAGGCCGACCGGGCCGTGGCCGGCGGGAAACTGCGGGATTACCCGATTGACGATGGGGCCCGGGGGAATAAGTTAACAAGCCAGGAAATACTCTGTGCGTGAGAGCTAAGCCGATGGTTCGCAAGAAGTTTGGCAAAGGTCGCAAGAATCGCTGCCGGTTTTGCACCAAAGAGGGTTGCCCCCGACCGGCGTTCGTTGACTACAAGGACGTGCAGGGTCTCAAGAAGCTAACTACCGGCCAGGGCAAGATTTACGGCCGAAAGCGGTCGGGCAACTGTGCCCCGTTCCAGCGGGCGGTCGCCGTGGCCATCAAGCGGGCCCGGTTCATGGCGCTGCTGCCGTACGTCGGCGAGTGATTCGGTCGATTTTGACGGGATGAGACATAGGAGGGTCGCAGAAGCGACCCTCCTTTTTTTTCGTTTATCGTGAATCGCGGTTGATGTGGCTGATTACATTCTGCACTGCCGCCAATGCGGTCGGGCCTTCGGCCTCGTAATTGCGGGTCTTGGTCGAATCGCTCTTGTCGGGGATGGCGCAACTGAATCGCCAGACGCCGGAGCCGGTGTTTTCGAGTTTGTGCCATTTCGGCTGGTAGTTGCCGACCGTCGACAGGGCGGATTCGAGTCCGCCCACGGCACTGCCGACCGGGACGAACGGCTTGCTGCCGGACTCGTCGAGCGGGACCACGCCCGGGGCGGATTCCCGGGGTTGACCGTGATTCGGGTCGGCCGTTACGACGGCCACGACGCCCGGCGGCGTCTGACTGCGGGGCAGCACGCGGTTGCCGGTGTTGGCCGGAGCGGCCCCGATCCGGAGGTCCTGGCTGCCGGAGAGCGGTGGATACGCGCCCGTCGCCAGCACGGCCGGGCTGGCGTTGGTGGGTTGAGCGAGCGGCTGATTTACGGATGTGGGCGTGCCGAGCGAACCGGCCGAGGTCGGCGTGTACGGCCCGCTGCCGGAGGTCATCGAGAGCGGCTTGGCGTCGACCGGCGGAGCGGTCGCGCCGAACAGCGGGTCGCCCGGCGGGGGCTTGGATTCCCCCGACTTCGATCCGGTTCCCTGGCAGCCGGCCAGGAGCCCGACCACAATCATCGCCCAGCGACGCGTCACTTTTGCCTTCGGCCTCGTAAATTACCTTCCAGACACTGTGTCGAGTGTCGTGCGCCCCATACCCCAAGGTCCGCAGGCTCGCAATGGCAACATTTCGCATCGCAGTGATCGGCGGTGACGGCATCGGCCCGGAAGTGATCGGTCCCGCCGTCGAGGTGGCCGGCCGGGCCGCCGCCAAGGCCGGCGCGACCCTGGAATGGAACCACCTCCCGTGGTCGTCGAATTATTACCTCGAACATGGCCACATCCTGCCGCCGGACGGCTTTGAACAACTCCTGACGCACGACGCCATTTTGTTCGGCGCAATCGGCAGCCCGAAGGTCTCCGACAAGATCACCGTCCACGAGTTGTTGCTGCCGATGCGGCGCAAATTCGATCAATACGTGAACCTCCGGCCGTCGTCGCTGTTCCCCGGCGTGCCCAGCCCGCTGAAGGACAAGAAGCCGGGTTCGATCGACATCGCGGTGTACCGCGAGAACACCGAGGGCGAGTATTCCCCCGTCGGCGGTCGGCTGTACCCGCACACGAGCGACGAAGTCGCGATCCAGACCTCGGTGTTTACCCGACGGGGGTGCGAGCGTATCATCCGCGCCGGCTTCAACGCGGCCCGCTCCCGGCGGAAACAGGTGACATCGATCACGAAGTCGAACGCACTGGTATATGGCATGGTGTTGTGGGACGAGGCGTTCCGGGCCGTGTCGGCCGAGTTCCCGGACATCGAGGCCGACCAGTTGCTGGTCGATGCCGCGGCAATGGACCTCGTTCGCCGTCCTGAGAAGTTCGACGTGATGATCGCGAGCAACCTGTTCGGCGACATCCTGACCGACCTGGCCGCGGCCGTGACCGGCAGCATCGGCCTGGCCTCGTCGGCGAATATCAACCCCGAGCGGGTCTTCCCGAGCATGTTTGAGCCGGTCCACGGCAGCGCGCCGGATATCGCGGGCAAGGGCATCGCGAACCCGCTGGCGGCGATACTCTCGGCCGCACTGATGCTCGACCACCTGGAGGTCGCCCCGGCCGCGGCCGCGGTCCGCAAAGCGGTCACGAAGGTGCTTGAGAAGGGAGACGCGATGCCCGCCGACCTCGGCGGCAAAGCCGGCACTGCTCAGGTGACCGACGCGGTCCTCGCGGCTCTCTGATTCAATCCAACAGACCACACGGCACAGCAATGTCCAACGGCTCCGGTTATCCCCAGTATCAGCGACGCGGCGCGTTCGGCGCGGGGCGGGGCCTACTCGCCCGGGCCGCACCGATCCTCATCGCGCTCGTCGTCGCGGCCGTCTTCGCGTTCAAGGGATGCGAGGACGGGCCGTTCGGCCGAAAGCAGGTCGTCGCGCTCGGGCTGCCCGAAGAGTCGCGGATGGGGGCCCAGGCGTTT
>JAIBBI010000262.1 GCA_019694755.1 Gemmataceae bacterium | reverse complement strand
CAACCTGAGGATCGAGCGGAGCATCAATCTTCGATCTCAGAACCAGCGGCGCACTCGTTTGCCGGGCTGGAATGACGGTCGACTCACAGACGATGCCGTTGCCGATCGTCCCGGCCGCTATGTCGATTGGGCCGTCGAATCCTTCCTGGCGAAACGCGACGAGAGTCATTTCGCGGGCGTCACCCCGTCGGAGCGAAGGAGGCGTCATCAAGCCAATGCCGCTGGATGTTGGCACGGCGACCAGTCGAAAGTCGGGGCGAGGCATGCGGACGACCAGCCGATAGGCCAGCGTGACGTCTCCGCGAATCTGGCCGTATTGATCGCGGACGCTGATCAGGCAGTCGCCATCGGCCGGCGGTTCGAACCGGTACGAGGGATCGTCCGATTGCGTTTCGAAGCCGAGCGGAAGCAGGTTGGCTGAAGTGTCGTCGACCGTAGCCACTCGCTTGCGTTCGCCGCCGGTGGCGGGAATGAAATCGACCGTCAGCGAAGCATCCACCGGGCTGCCCAGCCGATCGGCGAAAACTTCGATCCAGACAGGCTCCCCTTTGCGAACAGGAGCCCGATACCAGTCGACGTCGCCCACGCTGGCAAAATCGCCGCTGATATCGCCCGGCAACGTCAACAACTGAGCCTGGTCGGGCAACTGGTTCGGTTCCGACTCCCGGCCGGTGGCCTCCGCCCCGAGATGCATCCTCAGGAAGGGTGACTGGTTCGCCGGATCCTCGAGTCGCCACGAAAACGAATCGATGGCTGCCTGACGGGGTGTGACAGGCAGGTTGCGGTCGTAACTGAAGGCCTCCTGCGGCGCACTGATGTTCGTGGTGATCTGGACGAGCGGCCAGATTCCCCAGCGAGTCTCGACTGGCTTGCCTGACGGCAGGTTCAAACCGAGCACTTCGGCCAAACTGCTGGTTCCGGCAGGCAGACTCGGCGGTCTCACAGCGACAGGAAACGGGCCGTTTCGAAGCTCGAGCCGATACGTGAACTGATCGCCTCCGCGGTAGGTCTGGTCGTAGATCCTGACAACGTATTCGGCATCAGATGTCGGTTCGAAGACGAGGGTCGCGTCGTCGTTGCGGCCCGCCCGCGCGAAGGCGATGCGCCGGCCGCCGGCGTCGAGCACCTCAAGCACCGGACGCAGCGGCGAATCAATCCGTGCGGCCAGGCCATCAATGACGATCTTGTGACCAGGCCCGGCGCGGAAGCGGTAAGCATCGACATCCGTTGGCTTGCCGATCACGCCGTTGATGGTCGTGTCGAGCGTGGCAGCGGTCGCCTCAGCGGGTGTGTCGTTGGGCTCCGCTTCCGTGGACTCTGACGCGGCGCCCACCGCAAATGTGCGGACGTTGCTGAGTCCGTACGGACCGATGACCGCGAAATCAAACAGGCCCGGCGCAACATCCGGCGCGATGGACACCTCGAAGGAATGGTCGCCGGGGGACGCTCCCAGACGGCGGTGACCAGAGATGCCGGGATGGCTGCACCAGAGGCGGTCGGTGTTGTCGAGTTCGGCGCCGATGCAGCGGACGGTGATGGTTGATCCCCGCTGGGCTCCCGCGGGAACGAGGGCGTCGAGCCGGGACCACGGCAGTTGGGCTTGCGCTAGTGCGGCCAGGGCGAACCAGGCCAGGCTGGTCGACAGCATCACCGCGGGCCAGTGTTCTGAGGCACGGGGCATGGCTTGCGGGAGTGGAGGCGGGTCGCCGCGAGGGCGAGGACTGTGGAAGGCCGGCGGAGCCGGGACTCACAGTATGACGGATGGCAGAGCGCCGGCTCAATGCCTCGGGCCACTACCAGCGGAAAAGACTCGTACCCCAGGCGAGTCCGGCGCCGAAGCCGCACATCAGCAGCGTGTCGCCGCGGTCGATGCGGCCTTCGCGATAGGCTTCATCGAGGACCAGCGGAATCGAGCCGCCGGATGTATTGCCGTAACGATGAACGTTCGAGAAGACCTTCTCGGGCGGGATCGCCAACTGCTCCATCGCGGCGTCAATGATGCGGATGTTGGCCTGATGCAGCGCAAACAGAGACACGTCGTGGACGGTCATGCCGGCCGTTTCGAGCATGAGCTCGATCGTGTCGGTCACGAGGCGCACTGCCCACTTGAAAACGGAGCGGCCGTCCATGTGCAGCAGGTGATCGCCCGCTTCGATGGCGGAAACGCTGAGCGGCGTCTTTGTGCCGCCGGCTTTGCGGTCGAGGAGGCTGCCGCCACTGCCGTCGGCGCCCATCTGGTAGCACAAGAGCCCCTGATGCGGGTCGCCGGCGGTCAGCACGACTGCACCGGCGCCGTCGCCGAAGAGCGGATAGGTGCGTTGATCGGCCGGATTGATGATGCGGCTCATGCAGTCGCCACCGACGACGAGCGCGGCCCGGGCATTGCCGCTGGCGACAAACTGCGCGGCGGTGACGAGCGAATACATGAAGCCCGCGCACGCGGCGGCGAGATCAAAGGCGGCGCAGTCGAGGGCGAGCCGGTCCTGGATCAGGCAGGCGGTCGACGGGCACTGGTAGTCGGGAGTGAACGTGCCGCAGACGATGAGGTCGATGTCGGCGGGGTCGACATTGGCGTTGCGGATGGCGCGGCGGGCAGCCTCGACGCACAGATCGCTGGTCGCCATCTCGGGCGGACAGTGACGGCGTTCGAGGATGCCGGTGCGCTGACGGATCCATTCAGGATCGAAGCCGAGGCGCGTCTGGAGGTCGGCGTTGGTGACAACCTGATCGGGGACGAAGGAACCGCAGCCCGCGATCTGGACCCCGAGGAGCGAGTTGGTACGTCGGGAGAACAAGTGCTGTCCCCTGGGAGCCTGCGACTCCAGAGACGAAGAGGTGGAAGTGGTGGTCGCCAACGAAATGCCTCCCTGCAACGAACGGCGGTGCAGGCCCGTGCAGCGGCCGGACATCCTCATGGACGCTGCGAAGCCCCCGAATGCTACACCGGGGGAAGGAATGCGGAAAGGCTAGGTTACCGGGCGTGCTTTGCAGCCTGTCGTGGGACGTGTGACGGTGTGTGACGAGACCTGTGACAACAGAAAGCAGCGGGAATCACGGCAATTCTGCACCTGTGACATGTGTGACCCATGTGACGAGGCCTCGATGTCGACTGCCGACCATCGCGACCGAACCATCGCCAGGCCTGTCAGAGTATTGCCGAATCACGGACTCCCAATCTTTCCGGTGTGGTTGCGCGGGCGGGACAAGTCCGTCCTCACTTCGTTGTCAGCGCAATCGTGTCGGGTTTCATTCCGTCGGGAGTGACTTCGATTTCGATTCCGGACGTGGTCGTGACGTTGTAGCGGGCGGGAACGATGGGCTTCCACTTGATGCGGGCGTACTCGGCGTCGGACATGCCCTCGGTCGGCGTCGGGCCGCCGACCGCCTTTTGAGCAAACACTCCGACGCGATATTTGCCGGCCGGCAGGCCATCGCCCTCCATCATGGTCCAGGGGGCGAATTTCCCGTCGGCCCTGGAAATGCAGATGCTGG
>JAIBBI010000261.1 GCA_019694755.1 Gemmataceae bacterium | reverse complement strand
TCAACGCCAAGAACAACTCCGAGTACCTGCTCTTTGAGGACCCCAAGCCGGCCGGGTGCGAGGCGGTGGAACTGACGAGCGGCTACCAATGGGCGAACGGCCTCTCCGCCTACACCGAGCGCGGCGACGAGCGGATCGCCTTCTTTAGTTCCTACTTGAACCAAGGAGAGCACACGCTCACGTATCAGCTTCGGGCCGAGATCCCGGGGGAGTTCCACGCCCTGCCGGCTCGGGCCGAGTGCATGTACACGCCGTACGTGCGCGGGAACGGGGCCAGCAACATCGTCCGCGTCTCGGACGGACCGGCGCAGCCGTGATAGGACGTCCACCTGGCGAAATGGTCGGCGGGTCCGGGGGGAAGGCGCCTAACTCCAAGCCCACGAGGGACTCGCCGCATCTCATGCATTTGGGGGGTCGGAAACCCTGGATTTTATCGGGAGTTGGCGGAATCGCGCCGAGCCGGGTCGGCGGTTAAAAACTCTCAAAAGTACGACCTTCGTGCTTGAAATTGAGAATCATTTCGGTCAATGTAGCCTCCAGCAGATCTTGTATTGACGTCCGTGGACTCACAAGTCAGCACATCTAAGTGAGTCGAATTCTTCGCGGACGCCTGAGGAGGACGTGGATGTTTCGCCGCATTCCCCCGCTAGCATTGTTGGGTTTGGTCTGGATTCCATCGCTTGGTCGCGCTGAAGTGATCACTTCAGCGCCGCCGGTGCAGGTGCAGTTGACCGTCCAATCTGACGACCGCGTCGACAATTTCGATTTGACGCTGTTCTACGACGATGAACAGCGGGCCTATTCCGGCGGGAACATTCTGTACGACGCGGACTACACCGTTCTGGCCGGCTTGCAGGTCGATCCCGATCCCTTCGTCAATGGCGTGTTCGGCGTTCGGAACTCGACGGCACTGGAAAAGTCGTACACGGTCACGGTCTCGCTGCCGATTTTGCCGGCGGTGACTCCGTTTTCGTTGTTCGGCGGCTCCGTCGGCCTCACCCTCACGGACTCTAACTTCGACGGCTTTGCCCGGGTGCGCGACGTCGGCGTCGCCGTCTACCAGGCACAAACGGATGGCGTTACCGTCCTGACCTTGCTCGACGCTCCCTTCTCGCTGCAAGTCAACGTTCCGGGACAATCGGTCGTCGCGAACCAGGTGCTAGGCCTGCCGGGGCCGACGCTGCCGGGAGGGCCGGTCAATTCGTCCATCAGCATTGTGCACCAGTTCCGTCTGTCGCCGGGCGACATCGTCGGATTCACCAGCTTCTTCGTGGTCGAGGCGGTGGTCCCCGAAGTCGGGACCGTCTGGCTCGCGGGGGGAGTGCTGGCGGTGCTGGGCGGCATCGTGATCCGCCGACGCCGGAGCTGAATCGCTCTGCCGGGCAGCCCCTTGCCGTTCTTTCTCGGCCTAACCCATTGGTGTGAAATCCTATGTGGCGATGGGCCTGGCTGCCGCTTCCAACTCGGCTTGCGATCACCCTCCCAGGATTACGTTACGGCCAGTTCTCCACTTTTGAGATTGATTTCGCCGTCGCGATTTGCGAGCATTTTGGAAATGCACATTCTGATGGTGCCGTTTCATAGGTGCCGACTGTTCGCTCAGAGGAGGTTCGTCCGGTGAATCGCTTCCTTTTCGCCACCGTTGTGTGCGCTCTTGCAGCGGCGTCCGCGCACGCGACGATCATCTCGTCGACTCCGCCCAATGTCACCGTCACCATCGGAACGGTTGGCGACACGACCAGCGCCGTGCTGACGTACGTCGACAATCTCGACGGCACGTTCAGCTCGACGGGGAACTACTCGGGCACGGGCTACAACTTCAACTGGGACCTGACGGTGAAGGAAGACCCCTTCATCAGCGGTCTCTTCAGCGTGCAAAACAATACCGCCGTCGTGCAGACGTACATTGTGGCGGTCAGTCTTCCCATCGCGCCGCCGCAAGTTCCGTTCACCGTGCATGGCGGATCGATCGGTATGACGTTGACCGATTCGAACTTCAACGGCGTTGGTTCGGTTACGGATGCCGGCGTGGCGGCCTACCAGGGTCAGATCGACGGCGTCACCGTGCTCGATCTCTTCGATGTCCCCTTCGCGCTCAACATCGCGTTCGCGGGCCAGTCCGTGACGACCAGCGATTTCGCGGGCCTGCCCGGGCCGACTCTTCCCAGTGGGCCGGCACTCTCCACCATCGGCATCGTTCATACGTTCAAGTTGACGCCCGGCGACTCGGCCTCGCTGACGAGTTTCTTCGTCGTCGAAGCCATTCCTGAGTTCGGTAGCTTAGGATTGGCCGCTTGCGGCGTTCTCGCGGGTATCTGCATTCGAGTGCTGACGCGGCGCGAGCCAGCGTGACTCGGACGTTCATCGGCCAAGCGTTGGGGAGGCGGTTGCCTCCCCAATTCATTTTCTTGCGCGAGTCCAATCACTCTCACGCCAAGTGCTGCGCGGTCGACTCCATCTGAAATGACGTGAAGCCGCCGCTGATGTTTTTCACCTGGCGCCCCTCTTGAAGCAGAATGCGCGTCGCGAGGTAGCCGCGCTGGCCCACCTGACAGTAGACGAGAATCGGCCGATCCGAAGGTACCTCGGCGAGTCGCCCACGCAGTTCATCGACCGGGATGTTGACGGCGCCCGGCACGTGGCCTGCCGCAAACTCCTTCGGCGTTCGGACGTCGACGACGAACGACTCCGCCGGCGTCTTGGGAACGCACTCGTCGGGAGGCGTCTGCGGATGATCGCCGCGACAGAGATTGGCGGCGACGAAGCCGGCCATGTTGACCGCGTCCTTCGCCGATCCAAACGGAGGGGCGTAGCAAAGCTCCGCCTCTTCTAGGTCGTGGACGGTCATCCCAGCTTGGATCGCCATCGCAATGACGTCGATCCGTTTGTCGACCCCCGTTCCGCCGACCGCCTGCGCCCCGAGGATCTTTCCGTCGCCGGGATCGAACAGCAGCTTGAGCGTCATCTTCTCGGCGCCCGGGTAATAGCTGGCGTGATGCGTGGGATGGACGTAGATCTTGCGATACTCTCGATGGAGCCTTCGCAGCGTCTTTTCGCTGGCGCCGGTGAGGGCGGCGACGACGTCAAAGACCCGCACGATGGCGGTCCCCTGCGTCCCGCGGTAGCGCGACAGTCGGCCGAAGATGTGATCGGCGGCGATTCGGCCTTGCCGATTGGCCGGCCCCGCGAGCGGAACCTGCGCCGGCTCCCCGGTCACAAAGTCGATCGTCTGCACGGCGTCGCCGACGGCGTAGATATCGGGATCGGACGTCTGCATATGCTCGTTGACGACGATGCCGCCGCGCGGCCCGACGGCGAGTCCCGCCGACTTGGCAAGTTGGTTCTCCGGGCGCACGCCGACCCCCACGAGAACGATCTCGGCGGAGAGTCGCTCTCCGGTGCTCAGGATGCACTGCGTGGCGTCACCGGTCCTTTCGAAGGCCGTGACCGACTGCCCGAGCAGGAGGCGGATTCCCTTTTGCTTGAGCACCTCGGCGATGGGAACCGCAATCTCG
>JAIBBI010000260.1 GCA_019694755.1 Gemmataceae bacterium | reverse complement strand
GGTTTCGATGGCGGCATCCGTGCCCGCCGCGCCCATCGCAATGCCGATGTCGGCCGCCGCCAGGGCCGGAGCGTCGTTCACGCCATCCCCGACCATACCGACCACGCCATATTTCGCCTGAAGGGCCTTCACTGCCTCGACCTTGTCGTCGGGCAACAGGTCACCCCGAGCCTCATCGATGCCGACCTGACGGGCAATGAAATCGGCGGTGCGTTGGTTGTCGCCACTCAGCATCACCACTTGTTCGACTCCCGCCGCATGCAACGCAGCGATCGCGGCCTTGGCGTTGGGGCGCAGCGTATCACCGACGGCGATGATTCCCAGGACTTCGCCTTGGCAGCCATCGTGCGGACGATGACCGACCACGACGACGGACTGACCCCGGGCTTCGATAGCGGCCAGCCGGGCTTCGACGCTATCCGAGCACACCCCCAGTTCGTGGGCGAACCGGTGGTTACCGACAAAGTAGGCGTGGCCATCGATGATGCCCTCGGCGCCCCGGCCGCTGCGGGCTTGGTAGTTGGTGGCGCGCCCATAGGGAATCTGCTGAGCCTTCGCGTGCGCGACCACCGCCTTCGCCAAGGGATGCGCCGAATGCTCGTCAATGGAAGCGGCCACACCCAAGACTTGGGGCATTGTAGCCGAGCCCAGCAACTCGACGCCGAGCACCTGGGGTTTTCCTTCCGTGATGGTTCCCGTCTTGTCCACGGCCAGTCCCTTGAGTCGGCCAATGGTTTCAAGGTGCGCGCCGCCCTTGACCAGCACGCCGCGTCGCGCGAGCGCAGTCAGGCCGGCGACGATACTGACCGGCGTGGAGATCACCAAGGCGCAGGGGCAGGCGATGATGAGCAGCACACAGGCGCGATAGAGCCAGGTGTTCCAGTCGCCGCCCATGAACAGAGGCGGCAGCAGAAACACCAGCAAGGCCACCACGGTGACGGCGGGGGTGTAGTAGCGAGCGAACACATCCACGAAGCGTTGCGTGGGGGCTTTCTGCTCCTGCGCCTCCGCCACCAGCCGGATGATTCGAGCCAATGTCGTGTCGCCTGTCGCCTTGGTCACTTTGATTTCCAGCGCCCCCTCTCCATTGATCGTGCCGGCAAACACGGTGTCGCCCGGCTTCTTGTCCACCGGCACCGACTCACCGGTGATCGGCGCCTGGTTGACGGCGGACTCCCCGGATAGCACGACCCCATCAAGGGGAATGCTCATGCCGGATTTGGTCGCGACGGTCTCGCCGAGCGCGACTTGATCCACCGGCACTTCGGCAAACCGTCCATCGCGTTTCACGACGGCAATCTTCGGGGCCAGTTCCAGCAAGGCCTCGGTCGCCCGCCGCGCCCGCCGATCCGCCCAACCTTCCAGCCATTCGGCGACACCGAAGAGAAATACCACGGCCGAGGCCTCCACCCACTCGCCAATCACCGAAGCCCCAATGGCCGCGATGACGACCAACAGGTTGATGTCCGGGCGCAGCCGGCGGACCGCCCGCCACGCCTTCGGCAACAGGAACCAGCCACCGGCCAGCATGGCTGTGCCAGCAAGCGAAGCGGTGATGTGCCGGCCACCGCCCTCCAACCGGCTGGCAAGGAGGGCGGCCCCGACCAGCACACCGGAAACAAGCAAGCTCACGGTCTCGAACCGGTTGTCGTGCGGGTGCTCGCAACAGGTTTCATGGCTGTGTTCGGCTTCGCTCATGGTGCTCAATCTTATCCTGCAGTGGATGGGTGTGGGACTAGGTGCGTCTGACCGACATCAATGTTTGTGCTCGCCAGCTTTTTCGTCGTGTTCCTCGCAAACGCAGGCGTATTCGGCGCGTTTGCACTCACCGCAGACCTCATCGTGAAATTCCAGCCGATAGTTCTTGGGCTTCGCTTGGGCCGAGTCACGGACTTGCACGACGATGCGATAGCCATCGCCTTCGGGCAACGGAGCGGACGACACGAGCGCGCCGTCCTTGGCCGTAAACGCGAGATTCACCTTGCCGGTCTTGGCTTCGGCCACAGCCGAAACCACTTGCCCGGCCGGGGCCACAGATTTGAGGTCCTTGTCGTAAAAGGACACGGTGACCGTGCGGTCTTTCTCAACGAAGAACTCCACATGAGGAGCCTCCGAGGTGACGATCTTGCCGCCCTTGGGACCGGGAATCGGCTTGGCGGCGAACGCTGCGGCAGCGGCCAGAAGGGCGAACGAGGCGAGGAGGAGGTTACGGATGGTTTTCATAGGAACAATGGAGGTTGAGGTTTAGGAGTGGTTGCCTTCATGAGCGCGGACTTCGATGCGGACCGTGCCGCTCGGGAGCGGATCGAGAGGAACGCTGTAGCTGGCGTAGTCGGGTCGCCGGTAGCGATGGGGAATCTGACGCGGCTCAAAATGCTCCACGCTGCGGCGGAGCACGGAGCCCGCGGCATCGTAGAGCGTCACGTCCAGATGGGTCTGGGTCGTGTCTTCGGCTTCCAGTCGCTTGATGATGTAGCCCTTGACGACAAGCGGACCCGTTTTCCGCTCCAGCCAGATTTTCTCGACCACCACGACCGGAGAGTCGGCCCGCTCAAGTTGAATGTGAGCCACATCGGGCGGAGCCCGGAAGGGTGTGGCGCAGCCAGCCAGGGCGACGGCTGCGAGAATCATTAACCATGGGGTGGCTTTCATACATTTCCTTCGGTTGGGGTTGTGGGCTGTTCCGGTGAATCTTGATTGGTGTCGCGCTCGAACCGGTCGTATAACGCGGGCAGCAACACGAGGGTCAGGAAGGTGGCGCTGACGATGCCGCCGATGACAACCGTCGCCAGCGGACGCTGGACTTCGGCGCCGGCACCGTGGGCGAGCGCCATCGGGAGGAAGCCGAGGGAGGCGACGAGGGCCGTCATGAGCACGGGCCGCAGGCGGGTAAGCGAGCCTTCGACGGTCGCTTCCCGAACCGTGCGGCCGAGTTCGCGAAGCTGGTTGAAGTAGCTCACCAGCATGACGCCGTTGAGCACGGCCACGCCGGAAAGGGCGATGAAGCCGATGCCCGCGGAGATCGAGAACGGCAGGTCGCGCAGCCAGAGGGCGAAGACACCGCCGGTGACGGCAAGCGGGATGCCCGAGAAAACGAGCAGCGCTTGGCGCAGGCTGCCGAAGGCGAGGAAGATCAGGAGGAAGATGACGGCGAGGGCCACCGGGACGATGACCGCGAGACGGGCGCGGGCCTCTTGGAGGTTTTTGAACTGACCGCCGAACTCGATGGAGTAGCCGGGAGGCAGCTTGATCGACTCGTTCACCTTGGCGCGGGCCTCGAGGACGAAACTCTCCACGTCGCGGCCGCGGAGATTCACCATGATCGCGGCGCGGCGCTGGCCGAACTCGCGGGCGATAGTGTTGACCTTCTCTGTGATGACGAAGTCGGCAACCTGCCCGAGGGTGATGACGCCTTCCTCGTGGGAAGAGCGCAGCGGCAGGTGCTTGAGTTCGTCGAAGGCGGCGCGGAGGTTCTCCGGGAGTCGGACCACGATCGGATACCGGCGGTTGCCGTCCACGATTACGCCGGTCTCCGTG
>JAIBBI010000107.1 GCA_019694755.1 Gemmataceae bacterium | reverse complement strand
GAAGACGCAACCGCACGAGCGTCCTGTTGTCGAGCCCGAACGCCTGCGGATGATCGCAGAAGTCGACGAGGATCCCGCCGGAATCATCGAGCGTGGTGCTGGTCGTCATCCCGCGACGCACGATGCCAGGGAGGCGCGCAACCGTCTTGTTAGAATGTGCCACCCGATTGATAGTCAACGCCACGCGAACATCGAAGTGGGTCGGCGTGAAGCACGGCTGCCGATCGCCTCTCGTTTCCGTCGCACCACACCCCTTCATCGACGTCGTCTCTTAGCCCGTGATGTCGTGCGCTCGTCCGACGGAACCAAGGAGGAGCACTCCCATGCAGATCCGCTCGATCGCCATCACGGCACTCGCCGTGCTCGCCATGCTGCACGCCGCACCGGCCTTCGCCGTCACCCTACGCACGCCGCACGTCGAGGTCGGAAATCCCAGCCGACGCATCCGCGTCGAGGTCACCAACTACGGGGCAAAGACTATCGCGTCGCCGGTGGTCACGATGCGGGGACGATCGGGTCAGACCCTGCCCGCCGACAGTGACTCTTGTGCCGAGAGCGGCACAATGCCCCCGAGTGCGACGTGCTCCGTGTTCTACGTCGTGGGCACGAGCGGCTTCGTTTCCGTCGACGCCACGGCAAGGTCATCGCGACGATGAATGATCTTTGCCAGCACGAGCGACAAGTCGGTCATGGCCGTCGTACCCGCCACGAAATGAACTGCCCGTCGTGACACGAGACCAGCGGCATTTGCCCGGTAGACCCGCGACGGCCGACCCTGGCTCGCGGCCCTGTCAGTGACTGGCCGCATTGTGGATCGCCGCCGATTCTTCTTGACCGACGTTCCTGGCGGCGCCTCGTCCACCACCACACCGTTGGAATGGCCCCCGCGTCGTCGAATGAGCAGCGCGCCCCACGCGCCAACGACCGACTTGGCACCAACTATCAACAAAGTGGCGCGAAAGATCACGACGCCGAGCCTCCCGATCGGCATCCTCCCGCGATGACGGCGGAACCACCCGATCGTTCCGGCTGCCGCACCAATACACGGAGGACGCATGCTGCAATTCGACGCCAACGGACTGAACCTGTTGAAAAAGGTCCGCCTGCCCGCACCCGAGCGGCCGGACCGCGACGGCGACCGCCGGGCTCCCCGCGACTGACACCACCCAAACGAGGCCTGCACCATGAAACGACTCCTCGCGCTCGCCGTCGTGCTGACGGCGGGCGCGGCCGGTCCTGCCCAGGACCCGGCCGTCAACGACATCCTCAAGCGGTTCGACGCCGCCCGGCCCGACACCAAATCGCTGGCCTTCTTCTCCCTCGACTGGGAGCCGACCCTGAAAGCCGCCCTGGCCCGCTCGAAGACCGAGCGCCGGCCGGTATTCCTGATCGCCAACACCAACATCACGGCCGGGTGCAACTTCTACTCGGGCCATACGTGAGCCAACGCAGATCACGTGCGGGGGAGTTCCCTCGCCTGGCCTGCCTCGCTGGACCTGCTCCGACCGTTCATCGTGACGTACTGGAGCGGCCGAACGACCGACGACATGCCGGCCGACGTCCGTGCCGTCGTGGACGCGGCCGGGATGACCCACCAGCATCTCAACCTCGCGCTGTTCGCGCTCGATGCCGACGGCAAGCTGCTCCGCTCGACCATCCCCTTCGTCCGACCGCCGGCCTTCCGGTTCGACCCGGCCGCGCAGGGCAAGGACTTCGCGCAACAGTTGACAAAGATGCTCGACGGCCTCGACCTGCCGAAGCCGGCCGAGCGCAAGGCAAAGCTCGCGCTGCCCGACGTACCCACCGGCCTGCGGATCTATCTCACGTTCGGGGCCAACCGCCTGAACCACTACCGCACGCCCACCGTCGAGGCGCTGGAGTTGCCCGATTCGTTCCGGGCGGCATTGCGCTACCCGGACGAGGCCCGCGATGTTGCCGGGGAATCGCTCCGGCCCATGCTCCAGCAGTTTTACCCCCCGGCGATCATGGACGGGCACGGCGGCTGCCGGAAGATCGATGCCAGGTTGAAGCTCAGCCCGGCCGGGTCGGACGGCGAACGCCGGTGGGCGATCCTTCGCGGCACCGTAGCCATCGAACTCGACAACAAAAACGGGACCCGATACGAGGGCCCGCTCACCCTGGCGGTCAGTTACCCGAAAGATGGGTCGACCCCGAAGTCGATCCGCGGCACGGGCACCTGGGAGTTCCCCAAACACACGCCCGAGGGGCGCGTTGCCGAGACCATTGTGATGACCGCCGCGATTGAGTCGCGGCCGGAATGACGGGTGTGATCGGGGCCGTCGCCGTGCCCGTTTCCGGGGTGCGGGACGGCCCTTTCCGCGCGCCGATCTTGAGCGAAAAGTGCCTCGATTCTGCCTGAAAAACAGTCATATTTACGTTTGCTGATGGGTTCTACGTAGAACCGGTATTGCAGGCAATTTGGAGAAGTGCTATGTGCCACGACCGCGGGTGGATCAGTGAATCTTCCCGCGGATTGAGGAGGCACGAAAATGACTGCCGCACCGACCGCTAAAGTCCGCCTCGGCCGGGGTCTGGACGCACTGTTGGGCCCCGCCGCCGACGCACCGCTGGCCGCCGCACCGCGGGTGCCGGTCGACCAGATTCACGAGAACCCGTTTCAGCCGCGCAAGGTGTTCGACGCCGAGGAACTGGCGGGCCTGCGCGACTCGATCCGCGAGTATGGAGTGCTGCAGCCGATCGTCGTCCGCAGTAGCGACGAGGGCTATCAGCTCATCGCGGGCGAACGCCGGCTGCGGGCCGCGAAGGAAGCCGGGCTGACGGAAATCCCCGTCAGTGTCGTCGACTTCACCGATCAGCAGACCAACGAAGCCGCGCTGGTGGAGAACATCCAGCGGGCCGACTTGAACCCCATCGAAAAGGCGCAGGGGTTCAAGGATTATCTCGAACGCTTCAGCATGACGCAGGAGCAACTGGCCGAGCGGCTGGGCATCGACCGCACGTCGATCAGCAACCTGCTCGGGCTGCTCAACCTGCCGGGCGACGTGCAGGACTACGTGCGCACCGGGCAACTGACCCTGGGCCACGCGAAGATTCTGAAAGGTCTGCACGACGCCCCGCGATCGATCTCCCTGGCCAAGGAAGTGATCTCCCGCGGCCTTTCCGTCCACGGCCTCGAGGCCCTGCTCAAGCAGCAGCGAGCGGAAGCGGGCGAAGCGCCCCCGGCCGCCGGCCCCCGGCAATCGCTCGCCGAGCGCACGGCCCACATCCTCGCGCTGGAAGAGGAACTCCGCGGCAAACTGGCCGCCACCGTGCAGATCAAGCTGAAGTCGAAGGAGAAGGGGCAGATCGTGATCCCGTTCGACTCCAACAGCGAGTTCGAGCGGCTTCTCGAGGTACTGCGCCGCTAGGAGCGAACCGACCGGCGGGCCGGGCCGTCCGTTGAACTGCCCGCCCGATCTGGTAATTTAGGGGAGTGCCGGCGTGTCGTGCGAGCGACCGCCGGCCGACATTCCGGGGCGTAGCTCAGCTCGGTAGAGCGCTTGGTTTGGGACCAAGAAGTCGCAGGTTCAAATCCTGTCGCCCCGAATTACAACTTCGATTGTCCTTCCGCGATTGTCGATCAAATCTCTCAGTCCGGCCGACGTGCGCGCTTCTTCTTTGCCGTGGTCGGGCGGACTGTGACCGACCCTCGACCGGTGCTGGCGAACGGGACCGTGTTGCGGGCGATGGCCTCGTCGATCAGACTCGCGACTTCCGGGCGTTTGAGCGTCGCTGCACTTTCCACCGCGATCCACCGCATCACGCCGCCCGCGCCCCGCAGCAGCTTCCCGGGGTCCTTCAGTTCCTTGCCGCGATTGAGGTACAGCTTCACGCCGGCCGCGCTGCCGTGGATACCCAGCACGCCCTCGTAGCCGTGCTCGCTCGGCGAAATGCTGATCACCATGAAGTCGCGATACTCGTAAACAACCTCGCACGCCGTGGGCAAGCGCTTGCGCAGCGACCGGCGCACCGCGCTAATGAGCTTTAGGTGCGCGGGTGCAAACCGGTCGATCAGCGTTTGAAGCTCCGCCTCGGCCGCGCGCCGCTCCGCGGCCGGCTGAGCCTTCACCGGTACTGCTTTCGAAGCAGGGTTTTTTGGTCGCGCTGCCGGTTTCTGCTTCGAGATCATGCAAAGCCCCCAAGATCGGGTCTCGGGCTTACGGTGACGGGCGAGCCGTCGCTATCGTATTCGTTTACCACACTGGCATGAGCCGGTGCCGGGGAGCCCCGTACCCTCGCAGCCCCCCGGTCACCGGATCGCGATCAGCCGGCTTTGGCTGGCGGCGTCGGCATCGGGAATCGCTCGTCGATCCACGCCTCCCAGAGCGGCTTATCGCGGCCGACGTTGGCGGCCGCCTGGTCGCCGTACATGTAGAGGTTCACCCCCACCATAGTTTGACCGCAATTGTAGGTGCCCAAGGCGGCGACGCCCGGGCCCGGCGTGTCGAGCCGGACGAGCACGTCGTTCGGGCTCTGGGTGAAGTGTTCCACGACGCCGCCGAGCGCGGGCACCCCGGCAGGCGCGGTCCACCGCTGCCCGACGGTGACGCCCTTCAGGCCCAGGGCCGTCGTCAGCGTCTCCCAGATCTCCGCTTCGGTACCCGCGGCGACGGCCATCTTCTGCATGATCGCCGAGCGTTGGCCGCGGAAGTGCGTGAGGTAGATACGCAGTGTGCGGAAGAAGCCGGGCCAGCCGTGCTCGGTGCCCTCGAGTTGGTTATCCCAATCGTCGGTCGCGGCAAACAGGGCGTGAACCACGCGCACGACGCAGGTGCCGCCGGCCTTCGCCTCAACGGTCCACTCGGTTGCCATCGACGGCATTTCGGGCGTCCAGCCCGGGGACTCGGCAGCGAACATCCGCGGCGGGTCCCACTTGGTCATGGTGGCGCGGGACTCCATGCCCGGGCCGAAATTCGACATTACCGCGACCGGCTTGCCGTCGACGAACTCCATCTCGGTCGGCACAAACCAGGACGACACGCCCGGCCCCGTGGCGATGGCCTGCCAGACCTCTTCCGGCGTACCGGGCACTTCGACTTCGACCTGGACCGACCGCCGGCCGGAGGCCTCTTTCTTCACGCTCATGACGGCTCCTTGGAGTTGGATTCTTCTAGCGGCAATGGGTGTGCCACGATCACCAGGCGGTGCGCCCGGCCACCGGGGGTGGATGCGTCGTGATACTTGGAAACGAGTTTGGTGATGGCCTCGGTGAGTTCCGCGCTGAACGCCGCGCGGTCCGCCGCCGAGCGGAAGCGTATCTCCGTATCCAGCCCGAGCGTCGCCAGCCGCTTGCCGGCATCGCGGGCACGACGTACGAGGTCCGCGACTTCGCGCACGACCCGCGCGCCGAGGGCGATCAGATAGCTGGCCGAGAGTCGATCGCATTCCCGATCCGGATCGACGGCAACGGGCCCCATCGCGCCGGGCGACACGACGTAAGAAGCGGCCGTCGCGACGAGCAGTCGCTCCGTCAACCCGCCCCATTTGCGTTCCGTGGCCAGGCGGACCAGACCGTGCTTCTCCAGCGCGTTGAGGTGGTAGTTGACCTTCTGCCGGGCCAGGCCGACTCGCCCGGCCAGCGTCGCCGCCGACGCGGGCTCGGTCATGTAAGAGAGCAACCGGCTCCGCGTGGGCTCCAAGGCGACGGTCGCCGCGGCCGGATCGTCGATCACCTGAACATCGAGCATGGGGAAAGCGTAGCGTTGACAACTTTTGTTGTCAATTAGAAATCAGGGGCTTTTTCGACGAGATTGCAGAATCCCTGTCCACAATGGCTGATTGCGCTCGGTATATGCGAAACCGACCGATGCCAGGCCTGACGTATCGGTGAACGAGTATCGTAGCTTTGGCACCGCGAAGGGTATGAAACACAGAGGCCAACCCAATGCCTTGGATCGAATGGTACAACAGCCTCGCGAAACCGGCTTGGACGCCGGCGCCGGCGACCATCGGGCTGATCTGGCAGATCCTTTACCCGATCATTCTCGTCAGTTTCGGGTTCGTATTCGTGCAGGCGTTTCGGGGCAAAGTGCCCTGGACGGTGGCATCACTGTTCGCCGTGAATCTCGTGGCGAACCTGATCTTCACGCCGATTCAGTTCGGGATGCGGAACCTGCCACTGGCGGCGGTGGACATCGTGATTATCTGGGCCACCATTCTCTGGATGATAATCGCGGTCTGGCAGCACTACCGCTGGGTCGCGGTGGTTCAGATCCCTTACTTCGTGTGGGTGTCGCTTGCGACGGTATTGCAACTGTCGATTACGTGGATGAACTGGCAAGGGCCTTCCGGATCGCCTCACTGATGCCCATCGGCCGAATGGGGAACCCGTTCAGAGCCGACTTGTCGCGTACCACGGTGGGGTTCTTCAGTCCCTCGATCAGGTGCCGGCCGACCTCAAATGCGGCGGGCGTGACCAGCGCGAGCCACAGGCTCGACAGGTACGGCGTCAGCACCGGCACCGAGATCAGCCACCGCCGCAGGCCCTTTTGCCGGGCGTATTCCCGGATCATGCCGCCGTAAGTGGTGACATCCGGGCAGCCGATCTCGAAGATGCGACTCGCGCCCGGGGGCATGTCCTTCGCCGCCAGTAAATAGGCCAGTACATCGTCCACCGCAATCGGTTGGGTGGGGGTCGTGAGCCAACTGGGGCAGAGCATCACCGGAAGCCGGTCGGTCAGTGACTTCACCAGATCGAACGACAGGCTCCCCGTTCCGATGACCAGTGACGCCCGGAACTCCACGGTTTCGATCCTGGATTCTCGCAGGATCTGGCCGACCTCGTGACGACTACGCAAATGCGGCGAGAGTTTCGGATCGGCATCGTCACCCAGACCGCCGAGGTAGATGATCCGCCGTACCCGCGCGTTCGAGGCGGCCCGAGCGAAGTTGGTCGCCGCCTGCCGGTCTTCCTTCTCGAAGTCCTTCGAGCCGGACATCAGATGAACGAGATAGTATGCCGTGTGGACGCCTTGCATCGCCGCCGCAAGCGACCCCGGATCAAGAACGTCTCCCCGGACGATCTGAGTTGATTCCGAGACGGACGAGCGCAATTTGTCCGGGTTCCGGGCGAGGCAGCGCAGAATCAGCGGCTGTTGTTCGAGCAGCGGAATCAGGCGCCCGCCGACGTAGCCCGATGCGCCCGTCAGCAGCACGACAGGGGCTTCCCCGACCTCAGTTACCTTCGACTCTGGCGGCGACATTACCCTTACCTGACTCCCGGTTGGGAAACGGGGTCACGCTGCGGTTATTATTGGGTCGTCGAACGTTTTACAGTATCTCGAACCGTGGAACATGTTCGTCGGCCCTTGAGACCAGCGATGGGAATGCTCTCGTTGCGAAAGCCATCGATCGAGTCCATTCGCCGCTTCCTGACGGAACAGGCGACGAAGGACTTCAGCTATTCGGCCGTCGGAGCAACCGCAACGACCCCTCCCGCCGGGTATGTCGTGGATCGCACGCGGATCAGGCTGGGCGCGGGCGAGTCCGTGTTCCACGCGGCGAAAGCCGCCCTGCAACGGTGGGAGCAGTTCCGGTTGGGCTGGGTCGAGGCGTGGTCGCCGGACACGCCAATCAAGTCGGGCGAAGTCGTGGCCGTAATGGGGTGGGCCGTCGGCCTGTGGTGGCTGAACTCGTGCAGGATCATTTACGTTGTGGACGAATCAGGGCCGATCTGCCGGTTCGGCTTCGCTTACGGAACACTGCCCGGCCACGTCGAGAGCGGCGAGGAGCGGTTCCTGATCGAGTGGGATCGGGACAACGACGACGTGTGGAATGACATCTTCGCTTTCTCGCGCCCCAACCACATTCTGACCCGTCTGGGATATCCACTGGTTCGTCGAAACCAGAAACGTTTCGGACGCGACTCCGCGGCAGCCATGTTTCGAGCCGTGAACGAGACGTTGCCGATCCCCGACATATGCCAAAGCACCGGTTGACGATGCGGTCGGAAACTCGGAGGGAGTAATCGCGGGTACTTTGGTTGCGGAGCGGGGTCAGTGTTTCAGTAGTGCGATCGCTAACGCAAGTTTGTGACAATATTCAACCAAGACAGTTTACCGTCCAACCGGCCCGCCGCCGACTCCGGCGGCGGGCCTTTGATCCATCTCAGCGGAATGATTACCGCCCGCGGGCCGACTTCGCCCGCCAATGGCTGAGCGTCCGGCCGCTGCCGGCCGGGCAGGTGAAGTCGGTCGGTCGGGGTTGGCCGGGTGGAGCCATGTTGATGCAGGCTTCGTCGCCGAT
This sequence comes from Gemmataceae bacterium, assembly GCA_019694755.1. Taxonomy (GTDB): domain Bacteria; phylum Planctomycetota; class Planctomycetia; order Gemmatales; family Gemmataceae; genus JAIBBI01. The sequence goes on along the minus strand of JAIBBI010000107.1, from coordinate 9,990 downwards.
CCACTGGAAGATGCCCAGTTGTATCTGCCCGGCCGACTGCCCGCTCAGACTCAGGTAGTCGATCTGGATCAGATCAACACGATCGTCGACGCGGGCCAGCGCGTCCACCGTGACCCGCCCGCCGAACGTGACCTTGACGTGATTGTCCGTCGCCGTGCGCAGCCCCGATGTGAGCATCATCTTGGGCAGTTCCTTTCCGTCGAGCACGACCTTCACGGCCGACCAGTCACCCTGCAGCCGCGTCAGCGTGGGACCTTCGACATAGGGAAATGCCGTGCGATCGATCGTGGTCTTCGCCGATGACGGCCCGGCCGTCGGCGAGCCGCCGGTGACGTCGGCAGGGCGCGACGCGGAGCTGCGGGCGAGCCTTTCGCACGCGTGGCCGGTGCCCGCGGACGTCGCGAACTTCTTCGGCCGGGGCTTGCCGTTCATGTCGAGGCAGATCTCGAGTTGATCCCCGGCCAGGCGGAAGATGCCGTGGTTCGTGTTGCCCGCCTCGGGCCCCGCGACGAACTCGATGTCGATCGCGTGCGGTTCGGCTTCGACATCAATGTTGAACACGCCCTCGTAGACCCCTTCGGGGGATTCGGTGCGAAAGCGGTCGCCGTCGATAAGGATGCGGGAATGCGCCGTCATGCTGCCGGGCACCGCCTGGCCGTCGACTTCAAGATGTGTAAACGTCCACGTCCCCTCGAGCGACCGCAACTGTTCCACGTGCCGGGCGAGTGCCGGCCACCCGGCGAATCCTGTCTTCCGTGCGATCGCCGACTGGGCGTCCGCCAGGCGGAATCCCGCGGCGCGGATCTTGTCTACGGTCATTTTCTTCGCGGCCGGAAGGTGCTCGCGGATCGTCGCCGCCGCAGCGGCGTCGCCGGACTGGAGCGCACTGAGTAGTTCCTTCGCCTGTCGACGGAGGTGATCGAGATGCGGACGGGGAGGCAGGCTCTTGGCCATCGGACTTTCTCCGTGTTCTCGCCTGGATCCGCAAACAGGCGGCACGAAGAACGTGCAAAACTCAACGAAGAGTGGTGAGGTGAAGCTGGGTTAAACCCTTCCCGCGGATCCGGTGGCTTTCTTCGAGCCAGTGCTGATTCTGACAATACGCCAACACCGCGTCAAGTGATGGCTGATTTGCGATCCTGCGACGGTTTCGAGTCGACGTGCATCAAAAAAGGAACATTGGAATTGGCATCCGAGCAATGCATAGAATAACTCTATCCCACCTGAGGAATCACAATGCTGAAAAAAGCACTTCCCGCTGTGTTGATGGTGACGGCCCCTCTCTTCGCCGCGGACCCGCCGAAACCGGACGATAGCAAATGCCCGGTCATCGCCGGGTCGCCCGCGCCCAACCGCCACACCGCGGCCGGGGCGATGACCAATCGCGACTGGTGGCCCAACCAATTGAATTTGCACATCCTCCGCCAGAACTCGGCCAGGAGTAACCCCATGGGCGGGGACTTCAACTATGCTGAGGAGTTCAAGAAGCTCGACCTGGCGGCCGTGAAGAAAGATATCAACACCCTGCTCACCACTTCCCAGGACTGGTGGCCGGCCGACTATGGCAACTACGGGCCGTTCTTTATCCGCATGGCCTGGCACAGCGCGGGCACCTACCGCGTGGCCGACGGCCGGGGCGGCGCGGGCTACGGCACCCAGCGATTCGCTCCCCTCAATAGCTGGCCCGACAACGCCAACCTCGACAAGGCACGCCGGCTGCTCTGGCCCATCAAACAGAAGTACGGCAAGAGCATCTCGTGGGCCGACCTGATGGTCCTTACCGGCAACGTCGCCCTCGAGAACATGGGCTTCCGCACCTTCGGCTTTGCCGGCGGCCGTGAAGATGTCTGGGAACCGCAGGACGACATCTTCTGGGGGCCCGAGAGCAAATGGCTCGGCGACAAGCGGTACACGGGCGACCGGAAACTCGAGAATCCCCTCGCCGCCGTCCAGATGGGCCTGATCTACGTGAACCCGGAAGGGCCGAACGGAAAGCCCGATCCCCTCGCCGCCGCCCGGGACATCCGCGAGACGTTCGCCCGCATGGCGATGAACGACGAAGAGACCGTCGCGCTGATCGCCGGCGGCCACACCTTCGGCAAGGCGCACGGCGCGGCCAACCCCGAAAAGTTCGTCGGCCCCGAACCTGAGGGCGCGAGCATCGTCGAGCAGGGCCTCGGCTGGAAGAACAAGTTCGGCAAGGGCAATGCCGGCGACACGATCACCAGCGGCCTCGAAGGCGCGTGGACTTCCACCCCGACGCTGTGGTCCAACGAGTACTTCAAGAACCTCTACCGCTACGACTGGGTCCAGACGAAGAGCCCGGCCGGCGCGACGCAGTGGATCCCCTCCGACGAGTCGGCGAAGAAGCGCGTCCCCGACGCCCACGACCCGGCGAAGACCCATGCCCCGATCATGTTCACGACCGACCTCGCGCTCAAGATGGACCCGGCCTACGCGAAAATCTCCAAGCGGTTCCACGACAACCCCCAGGAGTTCGCCGACGCCTTCGCGAAGGCGTGGTACAAGCTGACCCACCGCGACATGGGCCCCGTCTCCCGCTGCCTCGGGCCGCTTGTGCCCGCACCACAACTGTGGCAGGACCCCGTCCCGGCTGTCGATCACAAGCTGATCGGCGAGCAGGACATCGCGGCCCTCAAGGCCAAACTCCTCGCGTCCGGCCTGACCCACTCGCAACTTGTCTCCACAGCGTGGGCGTCGGCCTCGACGTTCCGCGGGACCGACAAGCGGGGCGGCGCGAACGGCGCGCGCATCCGCCTCTCGCCCCAGAAGGATTGGAAGGTCAACAACCCGGCCGAGTTGGCGAAAGTGCTGCCGGTGCTTGAGAAGATCCAGAAGGACTTCAACAGCTCCGCGACCGGCGGCAAGAAGGTCTCGCTGGCCGACGTGATCGTCCTTGCCGGCTGTGCCGCCGTCGAGGATGCCGCGAAGAAGGCCGGGCAGGACGTGAAAGTCCCGTTCGCGCCGGGCCGGACCGACGCGACGCAGGAAATGACCGACGTGCAGTCGATGGCCTTCCTCGAGCCGACCTCCGACGGCTTCCGCAACTTCCACGCCCACGAGATCGACCGACCGGCCCCGGAGTTGCTCGTCGACCGGGCCCAGAAGCTCACGCTGACCGCGCCCGAAATGACCGTCCTCGTCGGCGGCCTGCGGACCCTCGGGGCGAACACCGGCCATCCGACCATGGGCGTCCTCACAGCCCGGCCGGGCGCGCTCACTAACGACTTCTTCGTCAACCTGCTCGACATGGGCACCGACTGGCAGGTCTCCCCGGCCTGCGAACACTTCTTCGAAGGGAAGGACCGCAAGACCGGGAAAGTGAAGTGGACCGCGAGTTCCGTCGATCTCGTGTTCGGCTCCAACTCCGAACTGCGGGCCATCGCCGAGGTCTACGCCTCGCAAGACGCGCAGCAGAAGTTCGTCCGCGACTTCGTCGCCGCGTGGACCAAGGTCATGAACCTCGACCGCTTCGATCTGGATCAATCGTCGCGATCAGGTTCCAAGTCCGTGGCAGCCAACCAGTGACAGGACGTCTCGTTCTGTGCTAGAGGAAGCGGCGAAATGTCCGACAACTCGATCGCGCTCGTCCCGGAGGACCCTCGGTTTGTTCCCGATGCAGCGAAACAGCGCCAGGCTCGCGATCGGTTCGCCGAGATCGCGCCCGAGGCGGTCGAAATCGAAGGCAAGTTTTCCGAGAGCGTGGTTTTCTTCGATTGCGGAGGGAACTTCGAGCGTATCTGTTGTCCATCGTGCGGCGCGGAGATTCCCGTTGAATGGTGGCAAAACCGAATGGATGAGGATCACAACGACGGCTTCAAACTCGCCGCCTATGCAGCGCCGTGCTGTGGAAAGAAGTCAACGCTCAACGAACTTGTCTATGAATGGCCGCAGGGGTTTGGCCGCTTTGCGCTCGTTGCAATCAACCCGAATATCGGCGAGCTGGATGACAGATACAAACTGGAGTTAGAGGAGATTCTCGGCACAAAACTACGTGTCATTTATCAGCACATGTGACGGCCGCACAAAAGCAACCGTTGCACCTGACCGCGGCAGCATAGGCTTTTCGAGGTTCAACGTCTCACCAGCCGCCGCGGCATGTTATCGGTCTCGTTGTCACAGCAACCTGCTAAGACCCGCCCATCGTCGTGTCGACGATGGGCTTTTTCATGCGCGGTCCCCGCGCCGTACCATAACACCCATCACAGCCCACGTCGTCCACATCCCGCCGGACCGCCAATGTCTCATACACACTCGCTGAAACTGTTCACAACGTGCCTGACCCTCGCAGTCTTGTCGCTGCGATCGCCCGTGGCGGTGGCCGAGGACAAGGTCAAGGAAGGCGAGATGGCGGGCTACCTGCTCGTGCCTCACGAGAAGGTGCCCGACAGGTACAACGTCGGGTTCTCGATGTATGTGGCCGCCTGGCCGCTGCTGCGCGAGTACCCGGGTAATCGCTTTCAGACCGGCCTCTTCGGCACGTGGATGTTCGCGCAGTATGCCGAGCCCAAGCCGCCGAAGATGTACTCCGACATCGAGGGCGGCCTCGGCTGGTGGCGGGACACGCGCTTCGCCACCGAGACGCCGAAGTTCATCATGGGCGGCGTCGCCCGGGAGTTCAGCGAGTGGGCCAACGGACCCGGAGCGGGCAAGGGCCGGAACTGGGACAAGCCGACGGGCAAGTACGGCGTCGCGCAACTCAGCCCGTGGCTGCTCTGGCCGGCCGACGGACTCAACCTGAAGCAGGGCACGTGCGGCGAACTCGTCGGCTACGGCTATCTGCCGTTGCCACTCACCGCACCCAAATCGACCACGGCCGGGCAACCTGTCCCCACCGGCAACCAGTCCTGGACGCTGTTCCTGAACACGCACAACTTCAAGGGGCCGGTCGCTTTCTTCACCCCGTACTTCTGGTCCCGCCCGACCGTCGAAGACCCGAAGGTCGCGGGCATGTTCCTCGATACCCGCCCCTCGCACCCGAACAAAGCCGTGCAGATGGAGACGCAGTACGTCCCGAGCGTCCAGGCTGTCGATGCCAAGGGCGACTCTTACGCCCGCATCGCGCCGATGGCGTTCCCGCGCAACGCCGCAGGCGACTCGGCCGTCGTACACCGCATCACCGCCTACGACCGCGGCGCGCTCTGGAATGCCGTGAGCGCGTGGTTCGAGGGCGGCACCCCGGCCAGTGGCACGATCGACCCCGCGAGCGCGAGCGTTCACACCTTCAGCAGCAAGGGCGGGTCCACCTGGAAGATCTATTTGCCGACGACACCCAAGGAGCAGCGGGCACCGCTCGCCTGGAACTCGTTCGCCACGCCCGTGGCCCTCGATGCCCATACCTACGGCTACCGTTGGAACGCCGATCTGGTCACCAAAACAGACACCAAAGACGGCCCGCTGGTCACGCTGCCCGAGTACTACCGCCTCGTGACGAACAGCAAGCAGAAGCAGGAGTGGGTCGTGGTCCAAGCGAAAGACGTCCCGGCCGAGACCGGCCTGACTTCGCACCAGTTCCGCCGACCGCGTCAGAACCGCCCCGAGCCTTACGTCACGCCCGACGCGCCGGACAGTTGCTGGAAAAAGCCCGGCCCCGTTGCCGGCCCGTTCGAGGCGCGACTCGGTGACGGCAGCGTCGTGACCTACTCCTGGTATCGCTTCGCCGACCAACCCGCGCTTCTCAACGCCGACCTCTCGGCCGACGAGCGCGAAGCCCTGCAGAAGCGCGTCGAGAAACTCCATCGCCACTGGAAAATGGACCGCGACTACCTGCCGCCGCCCGCCCTCGGCAAACTGGCGGGCATCGACCCGGCACTCGTCGTGACCCCGCCGCCCGGCCTCGAAGCGGGTTACGTCCCGATCGCCACGCGCCAGGCCGCCCGCTGACAATCCACCGATCACCAACGAGAACTTAGGCCATGTACAAGACCAAAGCCTACTCGGCCGCCAGCGCAACCTCGCCATTGGCCTCCGACAAGATCAACCGCCGCGATCCGTCCGAGCGCGACGTGCAGATCGAGATCCTCTTTTGTGGCGTCTGCCACTCCGACCTGCACCAGGCCCGCAACGAATGGCAGAGCGCGATCCCCACGACCTACCCGTGCGTGCCGGGCCATGAAATCGTCGGCCGGGTGACCAAGATCGGCTCCGCGGTCACAAAGTACAAGCCCGGCGATCTGGCCGCGGTCGGCTGCCTCGTCGATTCCGACGGCACGTGCCCGCAATGCAAGCTCGACCACGAGCAGTTCTGCCCGAATGCCACATTCACTTACAACGCCCCGGACAAGCATCTCGGCGGCGTGACCTACGGCGGCTACTCCGACAGCATCGTCGTCAACGAGCGGTTCGTCCTGCGTGTCCCCGCGAACCTCGATCTCGCCGGGGCCGCCCCGCTCCTGTGTGCCGGGATCACGACCTACTCGCCGATGCGGCACTGGGGCGTGGGCAAGGGCAAGAAGGTCGGCGTCGTGGGCCTGGGCGGCCTCGGTCACATGGGCGTGAAGTTCGCCCACGCCTTCGGGGCGCACACCGTTGTCTTCACCACATCGCCCAACAAAAAGGAAGACGCCCTCCGTCTCGGGGCCGACGAGGTGGTGATCTCGCGCAACGCCGACGAGATGCGGAAGCACGCCGGCAGCTTCGACTTCATCCTCGATGCCGTCTCCGCGCACCACGACATCAACGCCTACATCAACCTGCTCCGCCCGGACGGCACCGTCACCCTCGTGGGCGCACCGGAACAGCCGATGCCCGTCTCCGCATTCAGCCTGCTCATGGGCCGGCGCAGCCTGTCGGGCTCCCTCATCGGCGGCATCGCCGAGACCCAGGAAATGCTCGACTTCTGCGGCCAGCACAACATCACCAGCGACGTCGAAGTCATCCCGATCCAGAAGATCAACGAAGCCTACGACCGCCTGCTCAAGTCCGACGTGAAATACCGCTTCTGCATCGACATGGCGTCATTGAAGGCGGAGTAAACGGGGGACGGAGGTCGGAAGTCGGGGGTCGGAGGTCAGAGGTGTCGGGTGCCGGCAAAACGTACCCGACCAGTGACGCATTGATTCCTTGCACCTTTGACTGCCCTGTTCAGTTCTCCGGGGTCGCGCGCAGTCGATGTCCAATCGCGTTAATCACGGATTGTTCAACATCGCGATCGGGATCGAAATCGACACCGAAATCGACCGCTCTGCCAACTATGGCAGCCATAGTGCGATAGGCGTCTTGTCGCGATTCCCGATCATTTTCGCGGTCCATGTAGGTCCCGTACTCCCGCCGCAGGCATTTCATCTCGGAAGGGTAGTAGTCTATCTCAAATTGGTCCGCCGGAGTGAATTGCACACCCTTTATGTTGCCTGCCTCGCAAATGGTGACCAGGCGGTGTGAAACAATATTGTCCACTCCACCTCGAGCATGAAAGACATCCTCCCCGGTCCATGTTTCCGGCAGAATCACAAGTTTGTTGAGTCGCACAAATGTCCCTTCTCGCCAAAGGCATACAGAACACCCCAACGCTCCCAGGCCCCATTGTTTGTCCGTCATTTCATCAGCACTCGCGTAGTTTGGTGCCCATTGCATGCCACTAGCTTGCTGATCGACAGTCACGTGTTGTTTATCGACAACAGCCTTGAAGTAGCGCGGGACCGACCCTTCCGGCTTCCCGCGCCGGTAGGTGATTCTCACAATGTCGACTTCCTCAAACTCGGTCAGTCCCTTCAGGTTGTTGCAAAGGAATAGGTCCCTTAGCCGCTCGGATATCACCCAGTCTTCGCCCAGACATTCGAAGTCACCATAATGTCGCCCCCAAGTCTCCATTTCAAGACGATAAGGAGGCAGCCACTGTCGCAACCCAATGATTCTTCCACAAGCAGGACAACGTGGCGCATCACCAGATAAAAGGCTATCCGCATGATTCAAGTCGATACGCCCGTCGTAATCTCTCCGAGACCCGGGCACTGGCTTGGTCGCAACGTAGAATTTCATTTTGGACACTCCGGCAGTTTCCGCCCCGCGCCGGGTGCCACGCTTCCGGCCTTGCGGAAGCATGAACTCACCGCGGGCCGGCATGCGTCCGCGTTGTCGGGCGAACCCGGCCCCGGCCCGATGCCGTTCGATCACGCGGGTTCCGCGGAAGCATGGCACCCGCGCCTCAAAACTCTATTTCAAATTTCTCCGTGATGCCATCTGGCGGCGGGTCGATGACCGTCATACCTCGTATCGAGTACTTCTTCCAGTGCTTTCGCCTGTACAACTTGTCCGTGAGCGAATGATGGACTATCAGGTTGTAAATTGAACCCCCGAAGATCCGAACACCGGCTTTCAAGTGTTTAGACAGATACCAGGGTGGATTGCCCCAATACTGCACGCGTTGACATCGAGGACATCGCCGGAAAACGACATCTTCCAATTCACCGCGCATAAACGTGCGATGCCGCGGACGGAACGACACCCAACCATCAACAGGCTGCCGGTCAGCTGCCAGCACTTTCCCGACGTACACCTCGGCGGCCACGACGTCAATAGGAAGTAACTGAAGCCACTCTTCATGCACTAACGGTAGGTCCAACCCGCCTAAGCCACTTATCGGATTGTGATTCAGCCGCTTCTTGTCAATGATAGCATCAATAGAGCCAACGCCAGGTTTGGGATAAGTGCAACACATGACCTCCTTGGTAATGCTGTCCCGCTCGTGAATGGGTAGCATCGGAACATCGCTGGATGTGGTAGCGATGCTATACCATTCGAATGTGGTGCCTTTACTCACGATACCTGCGCGACGATGAGGTGCACCTGTCGCGGACTCCATGCTGTGCCCTCTACGGACCATCTTCCGCCTTCCGGTGCGGAATGGGTGGGGTCATCAGCGCTCTCTTGAACTGAAGCAGGCCGCTCTCGACACAAAAGCGGCTGACGGCGTCGCGGTCCACGGAGCGCGCGATCGCGACGGGCCAGGGGCGCTGCGGCGGGAACGGACGTTCGTCGCGGACGGTGCATCGGTGGGCCTCGACGGTATGCCGGCATGATACCCGGTCTTCCGGCGGGATGGAAGGGTGGGCGAGCCGGAGGAAACTTGGACCGCCAATCCGTTCTCTTCCGCAGTCCCTCGACCCGGGACAGTCCCGCTGACTTCCTGTACAGTCTCCATGGTAGCATTCTAGCGCCTGTCAGTACATGGGTTCACAATTGGCTGTTCTATCCGACCGACGATGCTACCATTCTGCAATGAACTGACTTGCCAAAATGCTATCGTCATCAATCAGTCGCGATGTCATAATACCACTTCACATCATTCCCCCATTTCCTTGAACAGGCGGGCCTTCCTGGCAAGTCGTAGTACCGCCAAAACGATTGGCTGCCAACACTGTGACTTTGACTCTTGTATACCAGCGATCCCATTTTGTCCCAGACGAGGACAATAATGTAGTCCTTGCAAACAGTAACGACGCACATAGACTCACGAACCCACTCAAGCTCCACATTACATCGACCTAACAATGCAACATGCTCATCCATGCCCAAACTCGGACTTACAGTGTCATAAACCATGTTTGCATATGCTTCATCAGGTCCCACCCGAAGCACATTAGCTGCTGTTACCGTTGCCAAGGCGACGAGCATTCCGATTAAAACATAAGCAAAGATGCCGAACGAGCGTTCGCGGGACATCGCATGTCTCCTTAACAACAGCTCATTGTGTCAAAGTGCCACCTCATCGCCACGCCCATGAAGAAGTAACGATCGGCCTGCCCTTCCTGCCGCACTTTCTTGACCCATAGACTGTCACGGTAGTCGTGCTATGCCCCCTACGGACCACCTTCCGCTTTACGGTGCGGAATGGGTGGGGGAATACGCGTTCTCTTGAACTGAAGCAGGCCGCTCTCGACACAAGAGCGGCTGACGGCGTCGCGGTCCACGGAGCGCGCGATCGCGACGGGCCAAGTGCCCTGGGGCGTGAGTTGGCGTTCGTCGCGGAAG
>JAIBBI010000106.1 GCA_019694755.1 Gemmataceae bacterium | reverse complement strand
CCTGGGCGAGCAGTTTGTTTTGCAGGAAGTCGTTCACCGCCTGGGCGATCTGCTTTTCCTCGTCGGCCCGCTGCTTCTCGGCTTCGACTTTCCGTTTCTCCGTTTCGACTTCCTGGAGTCGCGTGTTGGCCAGCGACTCGTTCGCCTGAGCGATGGCGGTTTGCTTTGTCGCCTCAGCCTCCTGCTTTTTCGCCTCGACCAACCCCACGGTTGTGCCGACCACCCCGGCGAGCAGCGCGGCCAGCACCAAGCTCGCCGCGATCACCTGCCCCCGGTTCCGTTGCACGAACTTCTGGAAGCGGTAACTCGCGCTCGGCGGCCCCGCTGTCACCGGTTCGTGGCTGAGAAAGCGCTCGACGTCGCGAGCGAAGCCGTTCGCCGTCTCGTATCGACGGTCGCGGTCTTTGCTCAGGGCCTTGAGCACAATCCAGTCCAGTTCGCCCTTTACAAACCGGCCCAGCTTCAATGGTTCCATCTGCCGGCTCGCCGCCACCGACGGCGCGTTGTCACTCGAACTCAGCCGCGAACTCGGCGTCGGGGCTTCCTGTTCGCGAATGAGCTTGAGCATCTCGTCCAGCGCCGCCTTCTTCATCGTCTCCTTGGTCAACGGCGTGGTGCCGGTGAGCAGCTCATAGAGGATGACGCCGAGGGCGTACACGTCGGCCCGGGTATCCACGTCGACGGCGTTGAAGGTCGCCTGCTCCGGGGCCATATAGAGGGGCGTGCCCATGACCGAGCCGAACGCCGTAAACATGGATTGATCGGTCAGCTGCATCCCTGTCGTCGCTTTCGCCAACCCGAAGTCGATCACCTTCGGCACCGGCTTGCCGTCGTGCGATTCCACAAGTATGTTCGACGGCTTCAAGTCCCGGTGGATGATGCCCTTCTGGTGGGCGTGCTGGACCGCCGAGCAGATCTGCGTGAAGAGGATTAACCGTTCGTGAATCGTCAGCTTGTGTTCGTCACAGTAGTCGTTGAGCGGGACACCCTTCACCAATTCCATCACGAAGAACGGGGCGCCCGTCTCCGTCGTGCCGGCGTCCAGCAGTTTGGCGATGTGCGGGTGATCCATGAGCGCAATCGCCTGCCGCTCCGCCTCGAACCGGGCCAAAATCGTCTTCGACTGACCTCGTTCGACGCGGATCAGTTTGACCGCGACCTTGCGTTTGACCGGTTCGGTCTGGTCGGCCATCCAGACGCTGCCCATACCGCCCTCGCCGATCTGCTGACGCAGCTTGTAACGCTCGGCGACGACCGTGCCCTCGGCTTCGTCGACAGAAGGAACAGCTCGGAGGGAGCTTGTGGCCGCTGGATCGCCAAACGAGCTGGTGGCGTCTGCAGATAGATGGTTGGGCGGCTGGTCGAGCGGGTGCCTCGATTGCGCGTTGCCGGCCAGTAACGCTTCCAACCGCAGCCGAAGCTCGGGCTGATCTGCACAGGCCCGGTCCAGGTAAGCAGCACGTTCGGCCGGGTCAGGGATGGCGTTCGCGGCAACAAACAGGTCGAGCTCGTTCATGGTTTTTGCACTCCCGTTGCCTCATACGCGGAATCGGCGGGGCCATCGCGCAGTGTCGACGGGACTTTTTCCGATTATTTTCTCATCTCTTCGGCCAGCCAGCCGCGGGCGTAGGCCCACCAGGCGTCGGCGGTGCGGGGAGCGATGTCGAGCACGGCAGCCGCCTCGGCGATGGTCAGACCTACGAAATACCGCAGTTGCACCAACTCAACGATGCGGGGCTGGCTGACGGCCAGCCGTTCGAGGGCGACGTCGAGGGCATCAAGTTCCTCGTCGCGATCGGCAGGTGCCGCCGGATCGCACGACAGTTCAACCCGGCCGCCGCTGCCCCGTTTGGCGGCCTTCTTCGCTCGGGCATGATCGACGAGTAGTCGACGCATCGCCACGGCGGCGGCCTGCAGATAACTGCTTCGGGAGCTGAACGACTGCCCGTTCAACTTGAGCCACGCGTCGTGAACGAGTGCGGTGGCGTCGAGCGTGTGCCCCGGCGACTCCGCTGCCAGCTTCGCCGCCGCCAGCTTGCGCAGTTCGTCGTACACCAGCGGTAGCAACTCCGCCGCCGACCGGCGGTCGCCGGCCGGCTCCTCCAATCGGGTCACATCGGACATGTTGCGCTTTCACGGACCGTGAACCGTGGCCTGCCCCACAACGTTTTACGAACCGAATCGCCGCCGGTGGTCGGTCGGGGCAGTTTGACGACGGCACGTTGCAGGAGGCCATCGCGCGGGTCGGCAGCCAACATAGAGCCCGCCGGCCCGTTTTGTATCGCAATCCGGACGATTCCGGGGTCAACGAAATTGGCTAACTCTGCGGGGCGCGGCGGCCTCATTCACCACTGATCATAAAGATGAATGAGCTCGATTCTGCTGTCCGAGCGCAAGCGCCGACAACCAACCGACGTGAAGTACGGAGAGTGACTTCGCCGACAGCCATTATCTAGAATGTCCCCGTTTCTAGCCCGGCGATGCGCGCATCAACGGCTCGCGGCGACTGTTTCCAGCTTCGTCGTCTTTCGTCGCTGGCGGTAGTATTTGAGGCCGGGGAAGAAGAAGCCGGCGGCGGTGCCGAGGCCGAAGAGGAGTACGCCGTAGCGCGGCACCTGGGTCATGACTACCGCGATCGCGAACATCGCCGCGGCGGCCACGTAGAAGATCCCCGTCAGCACGCCGGCCATCACCACGAACACCATGCCCGCCGCGACCGCGAGCAGCGGAGAAAACGTGAGCGGCTTCTGGTTCATCAGCACTTCCAGCACAAACATGCCGACCGACGCGCAGACGCCGGCCGCCCACGCATGGGCCACCTGCCGTTCGACGAAGCGGACCGGGCCACCCGCCCGCCGGAGCGACCAGAAGAACACGCCCCAGGCGACGAGGCCGACGCCCCAGAGCGCGAGGTAGCCGGGGTGCGTGCCGTAGCCGGTGAAGTCGAGCCACCAGGTGGCCACGCACAGGAGCAGGGTCACCAGGGCGTGCCACATCCAGAGCACGCCCCAGTTCTCGAGCACAGCCGCGTGGTGCGTCTCGCGGAAGATGCGGTCGAGGTAATAGCCCAGCCCGCTCGGCGTGGCCGAGACCGGCTCCCCGGCCAGGAACGCCTCGAGGTCGCCGGCCAGTTCCCCGGCCGACGCATACCGCCGATGGGTCGACTTCTCCAGACATTTCAAGGTGATTGATTCCAGCTCGAGCGGCACGCGGTCGTTCAGCATCCGCGGTTCGACCGGCTCCTGCTCCATGACCATCAGGATGGTGTCGATGGGGCTGGCCGCCTGGAACGGCGGGCGGCCGGTCAGGCACTCGTACAGGATCGCCCCCAGCGCATGGACGTCGGCGGGCGGCCCGACATCTTTCCGGCCCGCGGCCTGCTCCGGGGCCATGTAGCTCGGCGTGCCGAGTACCGCGCCGGTTGTCGTCAGCTTCGTGTCGGAGTGCTTCGCCAGACCGAAGTCGGTCACTTTCGGGGTCGGCTCGGCCGGGTCGCCGGTCAGGAGAACGTTGGAGGGCTTCAGGTCGCGATGGACCACGCCCTGCCGATGTGCGGCATCGATCGCCCGGGCCATGCGGGCCACAAGTCGGGCGGCCTCGCGCGGCGGCAGCGGGCCCAGCGTGAGCCGGTGCGCGAGCGTCTCGCCGGGCACATATTCCATGCAGAAGTACGGCCGACCGTCGTACTCCCCCACCTCGTGAACCGTGACGATGTCCGGGTGGACCAGCCGGGCCGAGGCCGCGGCCTCGGCGCGGAAGCGGGCGCGGTCGTCGTCGCTGGCCAGGCCGCCGTGCAGGATCATCTTGAGCGCGACGAGCCGGCCGAGGCTCTTCTGCCGGGCGAGGTACACGACGCCCATGCCGCCCCGGCCGAGCTCGTCGAGGATGGCGAAGTCGCCGAACGCGTCCGGCGGCGCGGCCGCAGGCAGGTCGCGCAGGTATGGCAATGTTGATGCGCGGGGCGCGAGCCGCGCGGCCAGTTCGTGCGCGGCCCAGAGTTGCCGCAACTCTTCGCGGAGTTCAGGTTCGACGTGGGGAAGGAGATCGGGGTCGGCCGACTCGCCGCGCTTCTGGCGGACAGCCAGTTCGTCGATGAGGGCGGCCAGTCGCTCGTCGCGGTCGGGCTCAGCCATCGGCATCGCCGAGCAGCGCGGTGCGCAATCGCCGGAGGGCACGCAGGTAACGCATCGACGCGGCCGCCTCGCTGAGGCCGAGCTTCGCGGCCGCCTCCTGGTTGCCGAGTTGGTCGCGGTGCCGCATCAGGATGATCTGCTGGTCGCCGGGATCGAGCGTCGTCAGCGCGGCTTCGAGTTGCCGGGAGAGCTCGTGTTCGATCGCGGCCGACCCGGGCGTTTTCTCCGGGTCGAGGAGTTCGGCGAGGAGCTGGATCGACGAGGCGTCGGCCCAGGCCGGCCCCGCCGTCGGTTGCTCGCGGTCGAGGCTGCGCCGCTGGGCCAGCCGGTGGAACCGATGCGCGTCGATCATGCGGTCCTTGGCGAGCTGACGCAGCCAGAGGCCGAACGGCATCGCGGGATTCTTCAGGTAATCGGTCAGCCGGCGGTGCGCTTCGATGAGCACGTCCTGCACAACGTCGCTGGCGTCAACCCGCCGGGCGAGCGCGGGGTCAATCCGGGCGGCGACCGCCCGCCGCAGCGGTTCGCGGTGCGTGGCCAGGAGCTCGTCGATGGCCGCGGCGTCCCCGCGGCCGGCACGGGCGAGCAGGTCATCGGTCGCGGCCGGGTCGGGCCACATCAGGCCTGCCCCACGCAGTTCGACTGTCCCATACCACTGATTCTACCACGTCGACTCGCGATGGCACGGATCAGGACGCGCAAGGTCCGGTTTGCCAAGTCGTTACATCCCGGCCAGTTAAGCGGACTCGCAATTTCTCTGCGGAAGTTGCGCGGCCGTGCGACTCCTCTCAATAGGCCGGGGGGAGAAACCACTCCCGGGCAGACCTTCGCGGAGAGCACGGCACCCCGACCATGACATGCGAACCCCTGCCGCATCGGGTGCCGACGCCTGAATCCCGCTCGGAAAACAACGCGAAACCGGAGCCACGGGATCCACATTCGGATCGGTGCGTCTGCGTTTCGCATCCATCAACGAGGAGTTGGCCATGTCGATAACACGTATTCTCAATCGTCGGTTCTGGGCCCGTGTGGCCGGTCAGAATCGGAGCCGGGCCGGTCGGCCAGCCAAGGCATGCCGCCAGCTACAGCATCTCGAAAGCCGACTGGTGCCGACGGGTTTGCTCGCCGCGTATGTGACAAGCGGTACCTCCAACACCAAGATCACCGGCACGGTCTACGACGACCTCGACGGTAATGGTACTCGTAACAATGGTGAAGACGGCGTATCCGGCTGGCGCGTCTATCTCGACCTCGACAACAGCGGCACCTGGAACACCGACGCCGTCGGCGACATCGAGCCCTCGGCGCTGACCAACGTTGACGGCGATTACACCATCAGCAAGTTGCAGCCGGGTACGTACCGCGTCGGCGATGTCGTCCAGGCCGGTTGGACCGCCACCGCGCCGGCCTTCCGCGACGTCACCGTCGTCAACAACAAGACTTCGTCGAAGATCGACTTCCTGAACTTCGGGCCCGGCACGATCACCGGCACGGTGTGGAACGACGAGAATGCCGACGGCATCCGCGCCAAGGACCCCGGTACCGGCGAGTACACCGATCTCGGTCTGGCGAATTGGAAGGTGTTCCTCGATATCAACAAGAACAAGATCGCCGACGTCGGCGAACCCGCCACGCTGACCGATGCCGACGGCAAGTACACTTTCTCCAACGTGCCGCCCGGCGACTACGAGGTCACCGAAGTTCAGCCGGCCGGCTGGGACATCTCGCCGACCTTCGACATTCATCAGACCGCGTCGGTTGTCTCGCTCGGCACTGCCACCCGGAACTTCGGCAACTTCTCGCTGGTCAACGGATCCATTACCGGCACGGTGTGGAACGACCAGAACGGCGACGGCATCCGCGCCGTCGACGGCACGGGCGCGTTCACCGAACCGGGTCTCGAAGGCTGGACGATCTTCCTCGACACAAACCTCAACGGCGTGGCCGATCCGGGCGAATCGAAGACGCTGACGGACGCGGACGGCAACTACTCTTTCGTCAGCGTTCCGGCTGGCGACTATGAGGTAACCGAGGTCCTTCCCGCAAGCTGGGATGTCGCGCCGACCTATGACATCAAGACGACGGCACACGTTACGATCGGCGAAGCATCGACTGGCAACGATTTCGCCAACTTCACCGTGCTCAACGGCTCCATCCGCGGCACCGTGTGGAACGACCTCAACCGCAACGGCATTCGCGATGCAACTCTGGCCGGTGTGTACACCGACCCGGGCCTCGCCGGCTGGACTGTGTACCTCGACCTCAACGGCAATACTGTCCTCGACGCCGGCGAGCCTTCGCAACTCACCGACGCCGCGGGCGGTTACAAGTTCGCCGACCTGCAGGTGGGCGATTACGACGTTCGCGAAACGCTACCTACGGGTTGGGAAACGACGCTCGGCTTCGGCGACAACGTCACCGTCACCGTGTTCAGCGGAGCCGAGTCGGTCGCACCCGATTTCGCCAACTTCAACCTGACGACGGCCGTCGCCGGCACGATCAGCGGCACGACTTGGAACGACCTGAACGGTAACGGCGTCCGCGATGTCGTCGCCGGCACCGGCGCGTTTTCCGACCCCGGGGTCGGCGGCCGGGTGGTCTTCATCGACCTCAACGGCAACGGCCTGCTCGACGGCACCGAGCCGAACGCCACCTCCGCGGCCGACGGTTCATACTCGATCCCCGGCGTCATGCCCGGATCGGTTCGCGTGATCGAGGAAGCCAAGGCCAACTGGCGCTACACCGCGCCGCTCACCGGTACGTACACGATTTCGCTGAAGAATGCCGAGAACTTCACCGGCGTGAACTTCGGCAGCTTCGCCCAGCAGGACGCGAACATCCGCGGCACCGTGTTCTTCGACATGGATCACAACGGCGTCCGCACCGGCGGCGAACGAGGCCTCGACGGCATCACCGTCTACCTCGACAGCAACAACAACGGTGCGTTCGATTCCGGTGAGCCGAACACGACCACGTCGAAAGACCTGTTCTACACCCCCACGGTCAACGAGGCGGGCAACTACAGCTTCACGCACCTGGCAGCGGGAAGCTACACCGTCCGGTTCGTCCTGCCAGCGACCCTGAGCGCAACGCCTGTTGCCGAACTGTCGAAGTCCGTCACCGTCGCCGCCACCGACGACCTCGGCGGTGTGAACTGTGCGGCCGTGTTCAGGTCCAACGAGGTCCACGGCACCCGGTTCGACGACAAGAACGGCAACCACACCTGGGACGTCGGCGAGGCGGGCGTCGGCGGCGTCAAGCTCTACATCGACATGGACCGCGACAACGTTTACGACGCCGGCGAGCCGACCACGACCACTCTCCCCGACGGGACGTACACCTTCGGCGGCATGACTCCCGGCGCGTACGTGATCCGCGAAATGGAGTCGCCGGAATACGAGCACACCTATCCGAACACCACCAGCGGTATCCTCTGGCCGGCCGGCACCAGCAACCCGGCGGTCGGCAACGTCTCGCCGACCAGCATCACGCTGTCGCTCAACAACGGCCAGAGCGTGCATCAGAACGTGAGCATCACCCTGCCGAACACCGGCTCGGTGACCAGCATGGTCGACGTGTTCCTCCTGTTCGACGATACCGGTAGCTTCGTGAACAACAGCCCGATCGTCCGGGCCGCATTCCCCACGATCATCTCGCAACTCCAGTCGTCGCTGCCGGGCCTGAACCTCGGGTTCGGCGTCGGCCGGCTCGAAGAGTACGGCAACTTTGCCTCCGAGTATGCGACCGGCCGGCCTTTCATCCTCAATCAGCCGATTGTTTCCACGAGCACTTCGGGCTACATGACCGCCATCCAGGCCGCCCTCAACCGGACGACCCCGGGCTACGGCGGCGACCAGCCCGAGACCGACATCGAGGCCCTGTATCAGCTCGTCACCGGCCTGGGCTTCGACGGCAACAACAACGGCTCGGTGCTGGATAGCGGCCCGGCCGGTCCCTCGGCCACGCAGCTCACCCCGGGCACCAGCGGCGACGTCCCGTCGTTCGCTTCCTTCACGGCCGACCCGGCCAACAACGTCTTCCCGGCCGAGGGAAACATTGGCGGCGGCGGCTTCCGCGCCGGCGCGCTGCCCATCGTCCTGCTCGCCACCGATACCGGTTTCGCATACCAGCCCCGCGGCGAAACCACCATCACGGGCGTCGGCGGCGCGAGCCTGCCGCTCAGCTCATTCACGCAGACATCCCGGCCGACCACACCGTTCGGCGCGGGGGCCGGCATCCAGCAGACCATCACCGGGCTCAATGCCCTGGGTGCGCTCGTCATCGGCCTGGGCACCAACCCGCAGACCAACATCGATCCGCGACAGGGCCTCTCGGCCATCTCCAAACTGACGGGCGCGGTGAACAACTCGACGACCACCATCGCCAACGGCACCGCGACGCCGATCGCCCCCGGCGACCCGCTCTACTTCCAGATCGCGTCCGGCTTCGCGAGCAGCGTGGCCAACGGCGTGGTCAGTGCGATCCAGTCCGGCGTAACGAGCGTCGCCATCGACATCGACGTGATCGCGTCCGACCCGCGCGTCCACATCGTCAATCACACCGGCGTGGCCACGGCCGTCGGCTCCGGCCAGACCGCGACCTTCGACATCGAGTTCATCGGTGACGGCCGGCCCGCCCGCTTCGATCTGCAGTTCGTCCGGGCCGGGACCAACGTGGTGATCGGCTCGATCCCGGTGGTCCTCGGCACGCCGATCACGGGCAACTGCTACGAATTCGAAGACCTCGAAGACGGCGACATTCACTCCAGCGTCGACTTCGGCGGGCGGGCGGCCGCGACCACCACGGCCCCGACCATCACCGTCACCGGCGGCACGTTCACCTTCGACGGCAACACCCACGCGGCCTCGGCCACCGCGACCGGCATCGGCGGCGTCACCGTGCCCGGCAGCTTCAGCTTCACCTACAACGGCTCGGCGACCGCACCCTCGGCCGTCGGCGTTTACTCCGTGGTCGCCACCTTCACCAGCACCGACCCGGCTTACTCCAATGGCACGGCCAACGGCACGCTGACCATCGTCATGCCGCCCACGCGGGTCTCGGCGGTCGCGGTCAACGGCGGCTCTGCCCAGCGGTCGCGGGTCACCAGCGTCACGGTGTCGTTCGACCAGCACGTCACGCTGCCGGCCACGCCGGAAAGCGCGTTCCAATTGCTGCGTCACAGCGACAACGCGGGGGTCACGCTCGGAGCCAGCGTCGATGACACGGGCTCAGGCACGGTGGTGACGCTGTCGTTCGTCGGCGGGGCAGTCGATGCCGGCTCACTGCTCGACGGCCGGTATGACCTCACGGTCGTTGCCGGGTCGGTGACCACGGCCAGCGGCCCGCTCGACGGCAACGGCGACGGCACCGGCGGCGACAACTACGTCCTGCTCGGCGACCCGACGACGAACAAGCTCTTCCGCCTGTTCGGCGACTCCGACGGCGACGGCCAGGTCGCGGCCAACGACTTCCTCGCTTTCCGGCTGTCCTTCCTTACCGCATCAGTGGCCTTCGACTCCAACAACGACGGCACAGTCGATGCCAACGACTTCCTTCAGTTCCGGCTGCGATTCCTCGCCGTGATCTGATATCACGACGATGAAGCGGGCGGGCGTCACGGACCCTCCGGGGGGGTACCGGGCGCCCGCTTTCTTGCGCGCTCGAGCGACTCCCGGGCCGCGTCGAGGCTCGCTTTCACAAACGGCGAGTCGGGTTCCCGTTGCCGCAATTCTTCCAGCACGGCGACGGCCGCGGTGTAAGCGGCGACGGCCTTCTCCGGGTTGTCGGCGGCATCACCCTGCGCGACCCACGATGCTGCGAGCTTGCGCCGGGCGACGCCGTCGTCCGGGCGATCCTGGACCCGCTTTGCCCAGAACGCGGTGACGGCCTCGCGCTCGGCCGGGCCCGCGCCCGGCTTCGACGCACGGGCTTCGAGAACCTGCCATTCCTGGTCTTTCTCCGCCGCCGTCTTCGCAGCCTCGGCCACCATGTTCGCCTGCATCATCGCGGCCTGGGCAGCCTCGGCCTCGACACGGGCCAACTCTTCCGCCCGGCGAGCCCGGGTGACCATGTACCAACCACCGACCAATAGCGCGATCAGAAGGATTACCACAAGCGTGGTCAGCGTGCCGAGGAGGCCCGAGCCCGTGTCATCGGCCGGGCGGGGTGGATCGTCGTCGCGCGGCGTCATCTGGCGGAGTCGATTCAGCAAACGCGACAGATCGGCGTTATCGGCGGGCGATCGTCCCGGGAGGTCCGGTGCGTCGGTGGCCGCGTCGAGGTGGCTCTGGCACCGCGGGCAGACTTCAATGTGCGCACGCACCGGCCCCGCGTCGGCGGCGGCCAGTTCACCGGTCAGCAGTTGTTCGAGCACTGGGGCAGACGGGCACTGCATGGCTCACCAGGGGAAGAACATTCTCCATCAACTCATACCCGCGCCGCCGGTCGATCTTGCACCAGAATCGCCCGGCCACCAGGGCCGGGTCAGCAACCAGCCACCGGCCGTGGACGCCGAGTCAATCAGGAAGTCTCGCACCGTACCGTCGCGGTCGGGCACGAACAACTGGCCGATCTCGGTGATCGCTCCGTGGGCAACGAGGCCGAGGAGGATCGCATGCCGGGTCCGCCGAGTCGCCGGGAGCCATCCCGCCGACGCCGCCAGCGCGAAGTACGACACGACGTGCAGTACCTTGCCCAGCGGAATGATCCGCGGCGGGCTGACTTTGCTGAGATCCCAGAACCAGCTTCCGGGGGTCCAAAGTAGCGCGGTCCAAATCACCAGCGCAATCAGCCATACCCAGGAGAGCCAACGCCGGTTCGTCATCGGTAGTCGGCGGGCTGATCGCCCGAGTAGGCTTCATCGGCCCAATCGCGGGGCGGCAGGAACTCCTCGTACAGCATCGCCTCCCGGCTGCCGGGGTCCGGGTGCCAGTCGTAGTCGTACCGCACCAGTGGCGGCAGCGACATCAGGATGCTCTCGATCCGCCCGGCGGTCTTCAACCCGAATACCGTCCCGCGGTCGTAGATGAGATTGAATTCCACGTACCGCCCGCGGCGGTACAGTTGGAACCTCCGCTCGCGCTCGCCGTACGGCATGTCCTTGCGGGCGCGGACGATCGGCAGGTACGCATCGAGAAACGCCCGGCCGGCGTCCTTCACGAAAGCGAAGGCTGCCTCGCGATCGCCCTCGAGGTAGTCGAAAAAGATGCCACCGATGCCGCGCGGCTCGTTGCGGTGCTTGAGGAAGAAGTACTCGTCGCACTCTCGCTTCATCGCGGCATGGTCGGCGACGTCGGGGTGCTTGCCGCAGGCGTCGCGCCAGACGCGGTGGAAGTGGATGCAGTCGTCGCGGAAGGGGTAGAACGGCGTGAGGTCGCCGCCCCCGCCGAACCACGCTCGTGCGCCGTGCGCGAGGAAGCGGAAGTTGGCGTGAACTGTAGGCACGAACGGGTTGTGGGGGTGCAACACGAGCGAGACGCCGGTCGCGGTGAACGTTGGCCCGTCGCCGGGCAGTTGCCTGGCGAATTCCGGGGTCAGCTCGCCGAACACTTCGGAGAAGTTGACGCCGGCCTTCTCGAATACGTTGCCGCCCTCGAGGACCCGGGACCGCCCGCCACCGCCACCGGGCCGATCCCACGCGTCCTCGCGGAACTTCCGGCCGTCGATCGCCGCGAGCCCGTCGGTGATTTCCAGTTGAAGCCCGCGGAACAACTGCGCCGCCCGTTCGTGCATACCGATTCCTCGTCAGACATCTACAATTCAGTCTATGGCCGTCGCCCGGCCCACGCCCTCCGGCGGGAGTCTGATTCATGCGTGCATTCCGATGCCTGGGCATCGTCTTCCTCTGCTTTGTCGCACCCGCTCTTCGCGCGGCCGATCCGCCGCTCACGCGGATCGGCTTCGGCTCGTGCGTGAGCCAGGAGAAGGCCCAGCCGATCTGGGACGCGGTGGTGGCGGCGAAGCCCGATGTGTTCCTGATGCTCGGCGACAACATTTATGCCGACACCGACAACCCCGAAATCATGAAGTCGAAGTACGCCAGGCTGGCCGGCAACGCCGGGTATCAAAAGCTCCGCGCCGCCTGCCCGCTGCTCGCCGTGTGGGACGACCACGACTACGGCTCGAACGACTCGGGGGCGGACAACCCGATCAAGGAACAGTCGCGCAAGCTGTTCCTCGATTTCTTCGGCGAGCCGGCCGACTCGCCACGCTGGAAGCAGCCGGGCGTGTACATGGCGAAGACGTTCGGCCCCGAAGGCCGGCGGACGCAGATCATCATGCTCGACACCCGGTTCAATCGCTCGCCGCTCAAGAAGTCGGGCCGGGATTACGTCGCCGACCCCGACCCCTCGAATACGTTTCTCGGCGAAGAGCAATGGAAATGGCTGGAGGCCCGGCTGAAAGAGCCGGCCGATATCCGCCTGCTCTGCTCGTCGATCCAGGTCGTCGCCCACGAGCACCCGTTCGAGAAGTGGGCCAACTTTCCGCACGAGCGCGACCGGCTCATCAAGCTGATCGCCGACACGAAGGCGACCGGCGTCGTCCTGCTCACCGGCGACCGCCACCTCGCCGAGCTGTCGCTGCTGGCCGACGCACCGACCGGCTACCCGCTGTACGACCTCACGTCGAGCGGGCTGAACATGGGCAATAAACGCTGGCGGCCGACAGAGGCGAACGCCCGCCGGGTCGCCACCATGACCTCGGGCGACAACTTCGGCATGATCCTCATCGACTGGGAGCCGCCGGACCCGACGATCCGCCTGCAGATTCGCGATGTGGCCGGGGAGGTGACGATCCAGCAGAAAATTGAGCTTTCGCTGCTCCGTCCGGCCCGGGCCGCGATTGCCGGCGTGCCCGGCGGCCCCGCGATGCCGGCGGGCGTCGTCTCGACGGCCGACGCGGCGAAGAAGGTCGGCGAATCGGTGACCGTGCAGATGGTGGTCCATGCCACCGGCACCACCCGCGACAAGTCGCGGATATTCCTCAACTCGGCCGAGTTCCGCGACAAGGACAACTTCACCATCGTCCTCGAGATGAAAGCGCTCGAAGACGCGCTGAAGGCGGCGGGCATCAACGACGCACGGGAGTATTACCGCGGTAAGACCGTCCGCGTGACCGGCACCGTGGCTGTCTTCCGCGACAGCCCGCAGATCGTAATCGATGATCTCAAGAACGTCACGGTCGTGGGCAAGTGAAGCCGAACCGTGCGGGTCTCATCACCGGGGCCAAGTACCTGCTCGGGTTCGTCGTGCTCGGGTTCGTCGTGCGCGGCAACTGGCACGCCCCGCCGAACGCCCCGGGGACGGGCCTCGCCGACGCCTGGACCAACCTCCGCTGGCCGCCGTTGATCCCCGCTGCCGTCTGCCTGATGATCGGACTCGCCCTCACGCTCGTCCGGTGGTGGGTACTGGCCCGGGCCCTCGACCTGCCCCTCTCGCTTCGCGAAGCGACGCGGCTCGGCCTGCTCGGGTACTTCTTCAACTCCCTCCTGCCCGGCGGCATCGGCGGCGATGCCGTGAAGATCGCCTCCGTGGTCCGCAGCCAGGACCGTCGCACCGCTGCCGTCTTCAGCATCATCTTCGACCGCCTCGTTGGCTTGGGCAGCATCGTGCTGATCACCGCGCTGGTCGGCGGGGCGTACTGGTCGGTCGGCTGGCTCAGTTCGAGCGACAAGCTGTTCACGCTGGTCCGCGGCGCGTGGATCGCGACCGCCGTATCGCTGATCGGGTGGTTCGCGCTGGGATTTCTGCCGGTGCAGGGCGAGGCGCGGATTGATCACGCACTCCGGCGGATACCGAAGCTGGGCGGCGTGCTGGCCGAGTTGCTCGGCGCGACCTGGACCTACCGCCGGCGACCCGCCGCGGTGACCTATGCCATTCTGCTCTCACTGCTCAATCACGTGGTCGCGGTATTCGCGTTCTTCTGCGCCGCCCACGTTGGCGCGCCGGACAGCAGCGAACTGCCGACGCTGGCCCAGCACTACATGCTCGTGCCCGCGGGCCTGGTGGTGAAGGCGGTGTTTCCCGCGCCGGGCGGCGCGGGCGGCGGCGAATGGAGCTTCGGCAAGCTCTACGAATTGGCCGGCCAACCCGCGAGCCTCGGCGTCCTCGCCAGCATCGTCAACCTCGCCCTCTCCTGGCTGCTCGGCATCGGAGCTTACTTCATCGCCCTCCGCATGGGGGCGAAAAACGCTACCCCTCCATGAACGCCGAGAGCGAGATTCAGTTCGCCCTCAGCGATTCTGGCGGATAGCGGAGAGCGGTCTCAAACGGTTTGCAGGAATCGCAAACGGAACTGAAGCAGGTCGCCGGCGTCGACCTGGCCGTTGCCGTTGAAGTCGAACGTCGAGCTGGATGAAAGGAAAGCAAGGCGGAAGGCGAGGAAGTCGCTCGCGTTCACCTGGCCCGAGCCGTCGGCATCTCCGAACAGGCGGAAGAGCTTGTTGGTCGCGGGGTCGCCGACCAGCGTGTAGTCATCGCCGGCCGTGCCGTCGCCGTTGCCGTCGAAGTTCCCCGCCGGGGCCGCCAGCACGCTCAACGTGTACCGCCCGTCGGTCAGCGAGCCGAATTCCGCGCCGGCATCGTTGAAGGTCAGGTCCACACTCGTCGTCGCGCCGTTGTTTACCGCCGCGGTCAGTCCGACATAAGCGTTGTCGCTCTGCCGTTTCAGCTTGAAGGCAGCCACCGGCGAGTCGGCAAAGGTGACGAGTTGATCGAAGTTGACGGTGATCTTCGTCACGCGCGACCGCTGGGCGTCGCCATTGTTGATGACCACGCTCGCGATCTTCGCGGCCGGCTGCACCTCGAACGCGCCCATGTCCGGGCTGCCCGCGGAGACGCGGACGAAGCCGGCCCCGCGCTGGTCGTTGGACTGCAGCGTCGGATTCGAGCCATTGTTGATTGCGGGGCTGCCGGGCAGGAGAGCGTGCGTCTTTGTCGGCCCGCCGTTGTTGGCGAGCGGCCCGAGGAGGGGGTTCTTGCCGAGCGACAGCGTCGAGATGGCATCCGGCACAAAGGTCGTGATGCCGGCCAGGCTGCCGAGCAGACTCGTAGTCACCGTCACGGTGCCGGGCGACGAGATGTCCGGCCCGCCGACGTTGGTCGTGTTGCCCGAGAGGATACTGCTCTCGATCGCCAGCGCGTGGCTGGCCACGAGGACGGCGATGCCGCCGCCCTTGCCGGCCAGGGTGGAATTGGCGGTGAAGGTGCTGTTCTGCACGGTCGTGGAACCGGAGAACGACTGGATGGCAATGCCGCCACCGCTGCTGCCGGCCGAGTTGCCGGAGAAGGTGCTGTTGCGGACGACGAAGCCGCCGCCCGAGGGCGTCCCCCCGAAGTACACGCCACCGCCGACGCTGTTGCTGCTGTTGCCCGAAATGGTGCTGCCGGACAGGAGCAGGCTGCCGCCGTTGTAGATGTCGATGCCGCCGCCGGCAAAGTAGGAACTGTTGCCGAAGAAGGTACTGTTCTGCACGACGACCGCGGCCGTGCCGTCGACGGAGAGGCCGCCACCGTGGCTGCCGGTGACGTTGTTGGCGACTGTGCAGTTGTTGAGCGTCAGCGTCGCGGTGCCGGTGGCGATGCCGCCGCCGGAGGACGACGCGGTGTTGCCGGAAATCACGCAGTCCGTCAGCGTGAGCGATTCGTCAACCAGATAGATGCCGCCGCCCGAGCCGCCGGGCATACTGCCACCGGTGATGGTCAGTCCGGCAATGATGACGACGTTACCCGAACCCGGTGCGTCGACGCGGAAAACGCGATTCGCGCCTTTGGCGTCGATGGTCGCCATACTCGAGCCGGGCCCATAGATCGCGACCGACTCCGTGATCGCGATCTCGCCGCCGTTACTGCGGATCGACTGCGGGGTGGCAAAAGCCAGCGGGTCGAACGTGATGGTGTTGATCCCGGCATCGTTGTTGGCATCGCTGACGCACTGCCGGAGCGATCCGAGGCCGTCGCCCAGACTGTTGGTGACGACAAGTTCGTAGGCCGTCTCGACCGCGCCGATATCGGTGCCTTTGCCGAGCGAACGGGACACGCCGCGCTGGTCGGTGCCGAACACGACGATGTTGGAGCTGGAATCGATGAGCGGGCTGCCGACGAGCGGGCGGTGGGTCTGCGTCGGCCCGCCGTTGTTGGCGAGCGGCCCGAGCAGCAGATTGGTGCCGAACGGCAGGTTGTTGTTGCCGTTGAGCGTGAAGCCCTGGGCGTTGCCGATCGCGCTGAAGGTCACGCTCACGGACCCGGCAAACGGGTCGTAGATGTCCGGCCCGTTGGTCCCCTGATTGTTCGACACGATACTGGACACGACGTTCAGAGTCGGGCCGGAATTCCTGATGATGCCGCCGCCCTTGGTGTTGGCGGTGTTGTTCACGATGGTGCTGTTCTGCACGAGCATC
The DNA here is from genome assembly GCA_019694755.1 of Gemmataceae bacterium. GTDB lineage: Bacteria > Planctomycetota > Planctomycetia > Gemmatales > Gemmataceae > JAIBBI01. Next base: position 1,727 of record JAIBBI010000106.1, on the reverse strand, counting down.
ATGCCGGGGCTGACACCCATGTGCAGGCCGCCACCGTCGGTCTGGGCCTTGTTGCCCGAGATGGTGCTGTTGCGGATGGCTCCGAGTGGGCTGAAGTAGTTGAGCGAAATGTAAATACCGCCGCCAATGCCACCGCCGGCAATGCCCGAGGCCTGATTGCCGGACACGGTGCTGTAGTCGAGCGTGAAATTGGTGAAGCCGTAGATCGCGCCGCCGCTGGTGGCCTGGTTGCCGCTGAGGGTGCAGCGGTTGAGCGCGAGCAGCGAACCGCCCGGAGCGAAGATAGCGCCACCTCTCTGCACGGTGCTGTTGTTGATGAACACGCAGTCGTTGGCCGTGAGCCCCCCGTCGTAGGAATTCCCCAATCCGGTGAGGATCGCGCCACCGCCGCTGGTCGCGAAGTTGTTGGTGAACACGCAGTTGTCGAGTACGAGCGACTGTCCCTGGGCCGCGATTGCGCCACCACCGGCCGCCGACTTGCCTTGCGTGAAGGTCAGGCCCGAAATGCTGACGACGGTGTTATCCAGAGTCGCCGTCGCGTTGATGATCTGGACGGCGTTGCCGCCGCTGATGGTGGCTCTGGTCGGTCCGGGCCCGACGATGGCGACGGCTTCGCTGATACCCAGTCCCGTGCCGGTGAGCGTAATCGTCTGCGGGCTGACGAAGGCGACCGGGTCGAAGTTGATGGTGTCCGCGCCGACGAAGTCGTTGGCGTCGAGCACGGCCTGCCGGAGCGAGCCCGCGCCGCTGTTGTTGGCGTTGGTGACGACGAAGGCGGTCGGGGCTTCCACCGCGCCAATGTCGGGCGTGCCGGTCCGCGCCCGTCCGTAGCCCGCGCCCCGCTGATCCGCCGGGGCGGAGGCGGGGTTCGACCCCTTGTTGACCACCGGGCTGTCGATCGCGGGCAGGTGCGTCGGCGTCGGCCCGCCGTTGTCGGCCAGCGGGCCCAGCTTCAAGTCCGCGCCGAGCAGGCCGCTCGTGGTCGCATCCGCGGTAAAGGTGCCGATGCCCGTTTTGCTGCCCACCGCGCTGAAGTTGGCCGTGACCGTGCCGCCCGAGTAGATGTCCGGCGCGAGGCCGTTGACGTTGCCCGCGACGATGCTGCTGTCGAGTTGAACCAGACCCGCGCCGAGGAAGCACATGATGCCGCCACCGCGGCTCGCCGGCCCGGCCGTGTTCGCAGTGATAGTGCTGTTGCGGACTGTTGCAGTCTGATTGAAGCCGAGGATCATCACTCCGCCGCCCTGCCCGCTGGTCGCGCGGTTGGACGAGATGGTGCTGTTGTGGATGTCGAGCGACGTACCAAGTTGGCCGTAGAAGAAGATGCCGCCTCCACCGTGGTTCGAATTGGATCCCGGAGTATTGGCCAAATTGCCGGTGATCGCACTCGAAGTGACTGAGAGCGTCCCGCCCGAGGGCATGAAGATACCGCCACCGTCGCTGCCGGCGGTGTTGTTGGCGAGGTGCGTCCGGTACAGGTTCAGCGTCGTGTGGGCCGTGCTGATCGCGCCGCCGTTCTGCCCGGCCGAGTTGCCGGAGAACACGCAGTCGTCGAGTTGCAACTTCCCGAGCGACGACTCGACCGCGATCGCGCCGCCGGACCCGGCCGGGGCCGAGTTGCCGATCAGCGTCATCTGGCTCAGCGTCACGTTCTCGTCGGCAATGCGGACCGCTCCGCCGTTGCCCGAGGCTACCTTGCCATTGAACAGCGTCATCCCGGAGAGGGT
>JAIBBI010000259.1 GCA_019694755.1 Gemmataceae bacterium | reverse complement strand
CGTTTGCAAACGACCGGTCGCGATTGTCACGGCCGTTGTGACTGGGTGCCGGAATCTGCCGCCGGGCGTTCCTCACAACCGGCCGGGTCGGGCAGTGTAGGACGACCGGAGCGACCGGCAAAGTCGGGGGGAGAGGCGTGTGGGTGGTGTTTGGGGTTGAGGTCGCCGTGTGTGGGGTGTGGCGGCGGATTGAGGTGACCCACCGGACGCAGCCGGTGGGCTTTTGGGGGGATGATGATCCGAGCGTTGGCTGTGGGTCTCTTGAACGTGGCGAGCCGCTTCCGGCGTTGGAGACCTTCGGTCGGGCCTCTGTGGTCGGGTCAGGAGACCCGACCACAACACGGAAGGGAATACCTTTTCTTGGGATCAATCAGGGGGCTGACGCCCCCCGCTCGCCCTTGCAGATGGTCCGATTTCGAGATTACGCACGCTGAGTCTGCGAGGTGGTGACCCACCGGACGCGGCCGGTGGGCTTTTGGGGAGATGATGATCCGCGCGTTGGCTGCGGGTCAGGAGAGGAGGCCTTGCACGAGTTTTCCGGCGACGTCTGTGAGGCGGAACTCGCGGCCCTGGTATTTGAATGTGAGGCGTTCGTGGTTCAGGCCGAGCAGGTGCAGGAGGGTGGCGTTGAGGTCGTGGATGTGGACTCCGTTCTCGACGGGGCCGAAGCCGAAGCTGTCGGTCTGGCCCCAGGTGATGCCCGGTTTCACGCCGCCGCCGGCGAGCCAGACGGTGTAGGCGTCCTTGTGATGGTCGCGGCCCGCGGCGGTCGATTTGCCTTCGCTGTCGATTCCCTGGCCCAGCGGTGAGCGACCGAACTCGGCTCCCCAGACGACGAGAGTCTCATCCAGCAGGCCGCGGCGCTTGAGGTCCGACACGAGTGCGGACATGGGCTGGTCGACATCTTTGCATTTGGCCGGCAGGCGCGAGGCGAGGCCCGCGTGGTGGTCCCAATCGGAATCGTAGAGTTCGATGACGCGGACTCCGCGTTCCACGAGCCGCCGCGCGAGCAGGCAGTTATTGGCGAACGAGGCCTGGCCGGGCTTGGCCCCGTAGAGTTCCAGCGTCTCGGCTGTTTCGCCGGAAAGGTCCATCAGATCCGGAACGGAGGACTGCATCCGGTACGCCATTTCGTACTGGCTGATGCGGGTCGCAATTTCGGGGTCGCCGATGCTGGCCAACCGGGTTTCGTTGAGGCCTTTGACGGCATCGAGAATCCGCCGGCGATCGGCCTGGTCCTGTCCGGGCGGGTTGCCGAGGAAGAGCACGGCGTCGCCACTGGAGCGGAACTGCACGCCCTGATACACGCTCGGAAGAAATCCGCTGGACCACAGCGAGGTCCCTGCCCCGCCGACCGGCCCGGACTGCAGGACGACGTAGGCGGGCAGGTTCTGGTTTTCGGAGCCGAGACCGTAGTTGACCCACGAGCCGATGCCGGGCCGGCCTCCGCGACCGAAGCCGGTGTGCAGAAACATCTGGGCCGGGGCGTGATTGATTTCTTCCGTGTGGACTGTTTTGACGATGGCGATGTCGTCGGCAATCTGGGCGAGATTCGGCAGCAGTTCGGACAGTTCCTGCCCGCTTTGGCCGTGCCGCGTGAAGCGGTACCTCGAACCGGACAGCGTCATCCTGCCGCCGATGAAGGCGAAGCGTCGGCCTTCGAGGAGCGAATCGGGGCAGACCTGGCCATCGCGGGCGACGAGTTCCGGCTTGTTGTCGAAGAGATCGAGCTGCGACGGCGCGCCGATCATGTGCATGAAGATGATGCTTTTCGCGCGGGGCCTGACGTCGGGGCCGCGGGTGTCGGCCGGGGCGGCCGATGTGTCGCGGTTCAGGAGCGAGGCGAGTGCAGAGAGGCCGAGTGAGACGCCGCCGCGGCGGAGGAAGGAACGGCGGGCGTGGGATTCCCGAGAAAGCGTCAGCGGCAGGGCACGCGAGCGGCTCGCGAGCGAGCCGGCTAACGGATTCCTGGTGGCGTGGGGAGGCATGCTCATCCCTTCGTGATGGTCTCGTCGAGGTTCAGAATCGCTGTACAGACGGCGTACCACGCGGCGAAGGCGGTGCGGTCGATCGATGGGGGGAGTTCGAAATCGGCGACGAGCCGGGAGACGTCGTCCGGTTTTGACTTCGCATCGGCCAACTGGGCTTCATACAGCGATCGCAGCAAGGCTAACTCGGTGGACGTTGGCGCACGCGACGTGGCGCGACGGAATGCATTGTCGATGCGCTGTTCGATGCCGGTTTCCGGCTGCTCGAGAATCGTCCGCGCGAATGCCTTGGCGGCTTCGACGTAGACGGGATCGTTGAGGAGCGTGAGGGCCTGAGTCGGCGTGTTGGAGCGCGGCCGTGTCACGCGGCAGGACATGCGGTTGTTGGCATCGAAGTTCACGAAGCTGGGATAGGGGGATCCGCGTTTGCAGACGACGTACAGCCCCCGGCGGAAGCGATCTTCTCCGGAGCTGACCTGGTAGTCGTATCTCAGTCCGCCGACTTTCACCCACAGCCCATCAGGCTGAAAGGGTTTGATCGGCGGGCCGCCCTGCTTGAGGCTGATGAGGCCGGCGACGGCGAGGGCATTGTCGCGGACCATTTCGGCATCCATCCGGAAACGCGGGCCGCGGGCCAGGAGCAGGTTGCGGTCATCGCGCGCCTGCAGCTCGGGGCGGATCAGCGACGACTGTTTGTAGGTCGCCGACATGACGATCGTCTTGAGCGTGCGCTTGATAGACCCGCCGTTTTCCTGGAATTCGACGGCAAGCCAGTCGAGCAGGTCACGATGGACGGGCGGCTCTCCCTTCGCGCCGAAATCTTCGGGGGTGGTGACCAGCCCCTGGCCGAACAACTCGTTCCACCAGCGATTGACTGTCACCCGACCAACAAGCGGATTTTGCGGTCCGGCCAGCCAGCGGGCGAGATCAACGCGTGACTGCACGGGATTCGCGGCCGACCTGGACGAGACCAGTGCCGCCGGCAGCGCCGGATCGATCGCGTCTCCGGGAGTCTTGTAGTCGCCCCGCAGGAAGATGGTGGACTTTCGCGGAGCTTCGAGTTCGCGCATCACCTGCGTCGTGGGTGCTTCGACCTTTTTGAGATCGGCTGCCAGCTTGATTTTCTGTTTCTGCAGCCGCGTGATCATCGCATCGTCGCCTGCACGAAACGCGGCCAGTGCGGCGCGATGCGCGGGTGTTCTTTGTGCGGCGTCGACGGCCAATGCCGCGGTGACGTCGGCGGGGATTGCTTCTTTCGAATCACCACCAGTCACAACGCTGAGTTTGAACCGGCCGATAGTGCGGGCGCCGCCGAAATTCTGTTCGAGGCGGATCGTGAGCAAAGTCCCGCCGTCGTGACCGACGGGTTCGCCCGTCGTGAACTGGGCCCAGTGCGGTTTGCGGAACTGCGGATTGATGGCCCAGCCCTTGCGGTCGCCGCCATCGATGGCCTGCTCGGGCGCAAAGCTCTTCTGCGTGAAATCGGCCGAGGCGGCAGTGAAGGCCACGGGTTCGGCCTTACCGCCGGCGACCGGCGCGGCATCGCAACTGATGCGGGTGAGGACGAAATTGGGACGCTCTTCGTC
>JAIBBI010000258.1 GCA_019694755.1 Gemmataceae bacterium | reverse complement strand
GCCGCGTTGCATCAAGAAAAACAACAGGAGTAAAAGAGTTAAGGAGATCTTGGCCAGGCCGTCTCACGATGGCCAACCCTTTTTGTTCTCGAGCACGGTTCAGTCGCCCTTCTTGGAGGTCGACTTCGATTCCGACTTGGCGGCCGGCTTCGACTCCCCGTTCGACTTCCCCGAGCTTCCTTCCGAAGAGGACGAAGCCGGCTTATCGGCCGCGGCCGCCTTCTTGTAGGACTCGCTGCGATAGTCGGTCAGGTAGAAGCCCGATCCCTTGAACAGGATCGCCGCCCCGGGCCCGATCACGCGCTCCGCCTGGTTCTTCTTGCACTCCGGACATTTCTTGATCGGCTCCGCCTTGATCGACTGGAACGTCTCCCAGGTGTGCCCGCACTTCTTGCAGCGATAATCGTAAGTCGGCATATGTTGGAGTCCCGGCTTCAGCCGGCCTCGGAGGAGTACAGGCTTGAGCCTGTCATCGCGGACCAGAAGTCGAATTCTACGTCGAGTCGTCAAACGGCGGGCGAAACCGCTACGCCCACCTTGCTCGGCCGCACCACGCGGTCATGCATCTGGTACCCGCGTTCGGCCTCCAGCACGACGTTCATCGGCGGCTGCTCGGACGTCGGAATCTGCGTGATCGCCTCATGCAGGTTCGGGTCAAAGGGCTGGCCCAGCGCCGCGATCGGCTTCGCATCGTGCTTGGCAAGCACTTCGTCAATCTGCTTCAGCACCATCTCCACGCCGGTCTTCAGTGCTTCCACGCTCGTACCCGCCTTGGCGGCATCAATGGCCCGCCGCAGGTTGTCGAGGCTCGGCAGCAGATCCTTCACGAGCGGCAGCGACTGGTACTTCCGCAGATCTTCCAGCTCCTGCCGCCAGCGGCGACGGGCCGTGTCCATCTCCGCCTGCGCGCGCAGATACTTGTGGAAGTTCGCGTCGCGCTCCTGCGTCAATGCCTCGACCTGCGACAACTCCGACTGACTCTCGTCCGCCACGAATTCGTCCGCGGCCTGGCCTTGTGGCTCAGCCATAGTTACTCATCCTCCTCGTCGTCATGGTCTCCGGAAATGAAGTCCCGGAGCTTGTCGAGCCACGACTTGTGGTGCGGCGCGACGTTCGTGTTTTCATACTCCGCAAGCTTGCGCAGCAGCTCTTCGTGTTCGGCGTCCAGCTTCCGCGGCACCTGCAGCTCGACCTGCACATGCAGATCGCCCCGCCGCCCGCCACGCAGGTCGGGCATGCCCTCGCCCTTCACGCGGAAGATCTCACCCGGCTGGGTTCCGGCCGGAATCTCCAGTGTGTCCGATCCGCTCAGCAGCGGAACTTCGATCTCTCCGCCGAGCGCCGCCTGCGTGTACGAGATCGGAACCGTGCACACCAGGTGAATGCCCTCGCGCTTGAACAGCGGATGCTCCTTCACCTGCACTTCGACATACAAATCGCCCCGCGGTCCGCCACCGGCCCCCGCTTCGCCTTCGCCGCGCAGGCAAAGCTGCACGCCGTTATCGATGCCGGCCGGAATCCGCACCTGCAGGACAACTTCTTCATTCTCGCGGCCGGTCCCACGGCACTCCGTGCACTTGTTCCGGATGATTGATCCGCTGCCCGAGCACGCGGGGCAGGTCGTCTGAACGCGGAAGAATCCCTGTGACTGCACGACCTGTCCGCGTCCACCGCAGTAGTCGCAGCGATGCGGAGTGGACCCCGGTTCGGCGCCCGTCCCTTTGCACTTCTCGCACGACTTCTTCCGCTGGATCCGCAGCTCGCGATCAGCCCCTTTCGAGGCCGTCACGAGATCGATCGTCATCGCCGCCCGCAGGTGACTTCCGCGCTGCGGGCCGCCCCGCGACCGCTGGTTGCCGCCGAAGAACCCTTCGAAGATGTCGCCGAACTGGCTGAAGATGTCGTTGACGTCGCCGAACGGCGAACCACCTCCCGCCCCACCCTGGACGCCCGCATGGCCGTATCGGTCATAGCGGGCGCGCTTGTCCTCGTCAGACAGCACTTCGTACGCGGCCGCACATTCCTTGAACCGCTCGACCGCCGTATCGTCTCCCGGGTTCTTGTCCGGGTGATTGGCGAGAGCGGCCTTCTTGTAGGCCTTCTTGATTTCCTCAAAAGACGCGGATTTCGCGACTCCCAGGACTTCGTAATAGTCGCGTTGTCCGGCCATGGAGGGCATTGGTTCTGTCACTCAGCGCACACTGCCAGACTGGCAGAAATGAATTGCTGCTGGTGACTGTCGCAACCGGCGTGCCCGCGGCGAGCCACTGCCCGCGGGCGGACGCAAGCACTGCATGACCGGTATCTTACGGTGATCCGTCCACTGAAACGACGGGAATTCCCCGCGTCAAATCAGGGAGCCTTCGGCGGCTCCGCGGCCGGCGCAGCACCGGTCGCCGGGGCTGTCTCCGCTGGTTTCGCATCCGCCTCGGCCTTCTGGTCGACAATGACCGTGCCGTTGGCATCCAGCTTCGCCAGGTACTTGTCCGGATCCTTCAACACCGCTTCCCGGCAGCCTTCGCAGCACAGGAACACGTCCTTGCCCTTCACATTCACCTTGATCGGCGTCCCCATCGACCCCAGCGGCTCATTGGCCACGATGCAGTACTTCTGCTTCTCAACAGCAGCCTTGTCAGCGTCCGACAGCGTCGGCTGTGCGACCGTCGCAGTCTGCGGCGCAGGCGGAGAACCGCATCCGGCGAAGGCCGCGACCGCCAGAACAAACGTGAGAGTCAAAATCCGGGGCATGAATCAGTCCTTCGCTCATCCGTGAAAGGAAAAATCAAGTTCGTCAGGCATCGGCGACATACACGCCGTCCGGCCGCTGTTCGACGGGAAACACGCGAACCGGCTCGGTCGCCGGCATGCACTTGGGGGCGCCCGTCGTGACGTCGAATTTCGCGCCGTGACGGGGACACGTAATGCAGCCGTTCGCGAACTCGCCGTTCGTCAGCGGCTGGCCATCGTGGGTGCACAGATCTTCGATGCAATGATACCCGTGGTCATCCCGGAGGAGCAGGGCGGGCACGTCGTCGATCTCGACGCTGAGCCGCCCACCGGGCGGAATTTCGTCCACGCCGGCGACGCGGGTCCAGGTACTCATGGATGCCAACTCACTCGAAAAGTCGTGCGGAAACGGGCAAGTGTTGCAGCGTCCGAGTTGAAATTCCAGACCTTGCTGGAGTTCGGGCTTCAACCGCCCGCGTTGTGTAATGGTCCCCCCATAAGTTGTGTCATGGTCTCCCGACCATGACACCCCCCCCGACCGCAGGTCTCCCCAATCGTTGCCGAGTCCTGCCCGTCACAGAAGACCCATCAGTCAATCCCAGTGGTCGGGTCAGGAGACGCCGACCACGTCGCTTGAACGATCTCCTCTTGCACCACACCGCGGAATCTCGATGATTCCCGTTTCGTACGCCAAGGGACCCGGCGTCCGCGTCAGGGAGCGACGCTGTGAAAGGCATGGAAGACCTGAAACACCGCACGATCTACGTCATCTTCCGCGGTTTATTGTGCGGACTGCAGATGCTCTCTCCGCGCGGCGCAGCCCGCGGAGCGAGTGCCTTTTCCTGGTTCATGA
>JAIBBI010000105.1 GCA_019694755.1 Gemmataceae bacterium | reverse complement strand
ACTCGGCCAACGCCAAATCCGGTCTCGCCGTCGGCGACGTGATTCTCTCCATCGACGGGAAGAAAATCTCCGACGCCCGCGCGATGGCCCAGGGCTTCGGCAACGACCGCAAGGCCGGCGATAAGGTGAAAGTCGAGATTCAGCGCGGGGAGGACAAGAAGGAATTCACGCTGGTGCTCGAAGCCACCTCGATGGCGATGCAGGGGCGGGGTGGCGGAACGACCTCGCGGCCGTACGGCGCTCAGCTCGCCGGCCAGCGTGAGAACGTCCAGAACACGCAGGGGGCCGAGGGCTTCCAGACCGGCGGCGTCTACAAGTCGACCGATGCCGGCGTTACCTGGACGCGCGTCAACAGTATGAACCCCCGGCCCATGTACTTCAGCGTCGTCCGCGTCGACCCGACCGACGACCAGAAACTGTACGTGCTCGGCGTCACCATGTCGGCCTCCACCGACGGCGGCAAGACGTTCAAGAGCTACGGCAACAACGGCGTTCACGCCGACCAGCACGACCTGTGGATCAACCCGAAAGACCCCCGGCACATGATCGTCGGCAGCGACGGCGGCTTCTATGTGACCTACGACCGCATGGCGCATTGGGAGCACGTCGCCACACTGCCGCTCGGCCAGTTCTATCACGTCGGGCTCGACAACCGCCTTCCGTACAACGTGTACGGTGGTCTGCAGGACAACGGCTCGTGGGGCGGCCCGAGCCGGACGCTCCGCGGCACCGGCCCGGTCAACGAAGACTGGATTGTGGTCAACGGCGGCGACGGCTTCGTGAGCCGGGCCGACCCCGTCGATCCCGACTGGGTCTTCGCCGAGAGCCAGGACGGCAACGTAATGCGGCGCAACCTGAAGACCGGCGAGGGCGGCATGATCCGCTACCGCCCCCGCGCCAACGAACCCACCGCGCGCTACAACTGGAACACGCCGTATATCCTCTCGGCGTTCAACCCCAAGATCATCTACGTCGGCGGCGACCGCGTCTTCCGTTCCGTCGCCCAGGGCACCAACCTCCGCCCGATCTCGCCGGAACTGACGAAGAGCAAGCGAGGCACCCTGACCGCGCTGGCCGAATCGCCGAAGAACGCCGAGGTGTTGTGGGCCGGTTCGGATGATGGCGCTCTGTGGGTCACCCGCGACGGCGGCGCGAAGTGGGAGAACGTGTACGACAAGCTCGGCGCGCCCGCGGGCCGCTGGGTCGCGACCATCGAGGCCGGGCGCACGGTCGAGGGCCGGGCGTATGTCGCGCTCGATGCCCACCGCAGCAACGACGACAAGCCGTACGTTTTCGTGACCGAAGACTTCGGCAAGACTTGGAAGAACATCGGCAGCACGCTGCCGCAGTTCGGCTCGACCCGGTGCCTGCGCGAAGACCCGATCAACCCGAACCTGCTGCTCTGCGGCACCGAGTTCGCGGCCTTTGCCTCGATCGACCGCGGAGCCCATTGGACGAAGATCAACAACAACCTGCCGACCGTGGCCGTGCACGAGTTCGCCATCCACCCGACCCAGGGCGAAGTGGTGGCCGCGACGCACGGGCGCAGCCTGTGGATCATGGACATCACGCCGCTGCGGCAGATGAAGACCGAGTCGCTGACCGCCCCGGCAACACTGTACGCCCCGAACACGGCGGTGCGCGCCGGCACCGAGCCGGCCCGCGGCGCGCCTTACGGCGGCGGGCAGAAGAAGTACTATGGCGAGAACCCCCCGGCCGGCGCGGGTATCTATTACTCACTGACCAAGCCCGCCGAGAAGGTCACCCTGAAAGTTGTCGACTTCGAAGGCAAGACGATTCGCGAACTTCCGGCCAAGAAAGAAGCCGGGTTGCACAAGGTCCAATGGGATCTCACCCGCCCGTCGCTCCGAACCGCGTTCGGATTGCAAGCCGGGACGGAACTCCCCGAAGAGGCGATGCGTCGCCCCGGCGGCCTGTTCGGCTCCGCGGTTCCCGCGGGATCGTACCGCGTCGTCCTGATCGTCGATGGCGTGGAATCCAGCCAACCCCTCAAGATCGAATCCGATCCGAACTCCACGTCGCCGAGCATCGCGCTCGACGAAGAAGAGTAAGATCGGCGACGAGATAGAAATCCCCAACCGGCCGCTCGCAAGAGCGGCCGGTTTCGTTTTTGGATGGTAACAACCCTCTGGTGGTCGCGACACCCCCTCGCCGATCCGCCTGCCGTGGCGATACTATCCGGTGTCCCGTCTTGTAGTGCCCGGACCATTCCAGACCCCGTGACAGGGAGCACCGACATGAAGAAACGCCTGCTGGTGTGCGCCGGCCTCGCGGCCTTGAGCCTCGTCGCCTCGGCCCCGCCGAACAACGACAAGAAAACCGAGACTACCGGCGAACTGCTATCGCCTGTGCGGGTCGAGGCGGCTGGCAAGCCGGTCGACACCGAAGTCGGTCATGCCCACCCGCTCTATGCCGACTTTGACGGCGACGGGAAGCGCGACCTGCTCGTCGGCCAGTTCGGCAGCGGCATCCTGTGGATCTACCTCAACGTCGGCAACGACGCGAAGCCGCAGTTCGCCGCCGGGACCCAATTCAAGGGCGGCCGCGTGCCCACTGGCTGATGCGTCGGGTTCGGTCCACAGTTGGTGGACCTCGACGGCGACGGCCATATCGACATGCTCTCGGGCTCCTGGCCCGGCGAGATCTTCTTTTTCAAGGGTTTCCCCGCCGGCAGGTTTGGCGAAGCGGTCAAGCTCAAAGACAAGAACGGCAAGACGATCAACATCGGCGGCGGCCGACGCCCCGACAGCGACGGCTCGATCCTGATCGCCGGCGACGCCAAGTTCGAGAAGGACGACAAAGGCAACTCAATCGTCGTTTACGAAGGCGAGAAGATCCCTGTGCCCAAAGGCAAGTCGGCCGGGATCACCGGCACCGCGTCGTCGGTGTGCGCGTTCGATTGGGACGGAAACGGCACCATCGACCTGATCGTCGGCGATATCGGCGGCTCCGTCTACTTCGTCCCCAATGAGGGAACGAAGACCAACCCGCAGTTCGGCACCGAGCAGATGCTCGAGGCCGACGGCAAACGGATCAACATTCCCGGCGGCGATGCCGGGCCCACGGTCGCCGACTGGGACGGCGACGGCAAACCCGATCTGATTGTCGGCGCGGGCGACGGCAGCGTCTGGCTGTATCGCAACGTCGGCACCCGCGAGAAGCCGGTATTGCAGGCCGGCGTCCCGCTCGTGGCCGCTCCCCCGCGCGGCGATCCGATCGTCGCGGCCCGGCCCGGTGTCCGCACCAAGGTCTGCGCCGTCGACTTCGACGGCGACGGCAAACTCGATCTGCTCGTCGGCGACATGGCCGAGCAGAAGCCCGACCGCCCGGACCCGACGCCGGAGGAGAAGAAGGAACACGACAAACTCCGCAAGGAGTTCGACGAAGTGCTCGGGACATATCGAAAGCTCGTGGACAAACTGCACGGCAGCAAGGCCGTCACCGACGAGGACGAGCGGAAAAAGGCCAGGAAGGAACTGGAAGAAACCAGCGAGCGGATGATGAAGCTGCGGGAAAAGATCCCGGCTGAATCCGAAACCCACGGCTGGGTGTGGTTCCATAAGCGAAAGTAGTTTTCATCGTTCCCCCGTGGCGTGACCCGCGCTCACGCCACGGGGCTTCTGTCTGCATTCACATCAGCAACGGCCATCGTCCCCTTTTGACCCGCAGTACGATTCCTGAAAAGAATCGTTGACAAAGCCCCACCCGCCCGGTACTCTGTCATGCGGAGTAGCAAACATGGCTACGGCGTTCGACATGAATCAATGGACCACGCAACTGCGGAAGGGCATTGTTGAGCTGGCCGTGCTCGCGGTGGTTCGCCGGGGCGAGACCTACGGCTACCGCGTCGTCGAAGAGCTTCGGCAGTTGGCGGGTCTGGATCTAAGTGAGAGCACCGTCTACCCGCTGCTGGCCCGCCTGGCGAAAGAGAACCTGCTGGCGGTGAAAACCGTGCCTTCGCAGATCGGGCCGCCGCGGCGGTACTATCGGCTCACGCCGGCCGGGCGCGATCGCCTGCACGAGATGACCTCGCTTTGGGCCACAACCACCGACACGATGAACCAGTTGCTTCAGGGGGATTCGCGATGACCGAGACGATGGAACGGACCGTGGAGCTGAGCCCCACGTTGCGAGCCTTGGTGGACGAGCGCCTCGATGGCATCGAGCGTGCGTTGCGTTCGGCGAACATGCCGCGGGTCGATCGGCTCCGGGTCGTCGAAGACGTGGAACGCCAACTACTCGACATGTTGGCCGAAACCGGAGACCGCCCGGGTCGTCGGGAAGTCCTGCAGGCGCTCGCAAAGCTCGATCCGCCGGAAGCGTACCTCGCAGACGACTCCCGGCCCGCCGCGCCCGTCGAGAGTCCGTCGCCCGTTGGCCGGAGTTTGCCCGTGTCTCTCCAAGGGTATTCCCAGCTTGCGGTGGCAAGCCTGGCCGCACTTCTGTTCACGTTGTTCTGCGTCGTGTTCGCATTCATGTGTTTAGTCGCGCGAATGGAAGGGCTGTTCCTGGCCGTATCGCTGATAGCGTGTCTCGGCGCGATGACCTCGTTCGGGCTCGGCATCGCCGCCGTGATTTCGCTGCGGCGCGAGCCTCGCCGCGGCTCCGGGTTCGCCGCCGTCTCCGTCGTCACGTCCGCCTGGATTCTCGCGCTGACGGTAACCTACGGCATCGCTGTCATGTTCAGCTCGGAAGGGATGGGAGTGCTCATGCTCGTACTCAAAGACCTGCCCTTCGGCGTCGCGCTGATCTGGCTACTGCGCGGCGCTCTGAAAAGCGCGGCGGTCGTGGCACGAACTTCTCCGACCCTACCCTCCGAGGCGTGAACGAAAGGAGCCGCAATCGCTCCTCGATTGCTCGTGACGGCCAACGTCCGCCATTCGTCACGGGCTCGCCAGCACGAACCGGACGTTGTTTCGCTTGCACCATTCGCGGGCGTTCTTCTGGATGGTGTCCCACTGGGCCCGCCAGTCCTGTGCGTCCGCGGACTTCTTCGGCATTCGGGAGAGAACCATCGCTTCCACGTCGCGGTTCATCTGCACGGTGGTGAACAGGTGCGCCTCGACCAGCAACATGGGCTCGTCCGTATCGGGCATGGACAGCTTTCGCACGTGGCAGTTCCACAATTCATTGGCCAGGAACCTGCTGCCGGCAATGAGTGTCCCGAGCGTGTGATAGGCCGTCTGGCCAGTCGTTCCCTTGCCGAAGGCAGCTTCTGTAAACGTATCCTGAGGATAGTAAAGGGCCTTTTCCTTCAGACCCGGCTTGAGAATCAGTTGACTGTACCCGTAATAGATGTTCGACCCGTGCGGCCGGGCGCCATAGTTCAGCGCTGCAAATACCTGCTTGGCCTTCGGCTTGAAATTCTTGTTCTTCGAGTTGTAACCGGTTGCATCCGTCCCCTTGAGCTTGGGGGCGATATCAGAGGCCTCGGCACCGGGCTTGAGTTTCCCGTGGCTGATCATTTTTGACGAACCGGTGGCCGACAGGGCATCGTACAGCCGGCGCCGCTGTGAAAACGGGTGTGCATAGGCCCATTCGTCCGGCAACGTCACGAGGTCGTCGGCCACCGCACGCGTCACGGCATCGTTGCCGTTGCCGCTGGACTTGAGCGCCATCTTTCCGCCGGGCCCTGTCGCCCGCTCGTACATCTGGGAATAGGTCGCGTAGTGGTTTTCGTTCAGGAACCACGTGCCGGCATCGAAGTTGATGGTCAACTCGCTGTTCATCAACCCCTGGCTGATCATGGTGTACACGTCGTACCAGTCGCCACGGTAGTTGTTCACCGTCATCAGCCGTTCGATTGCGTTTTTTACCGCCTCGGTCTTTTTCGGGTCGTTCTTGTAGATCGCCCGCTGCCGCTTCTCGACATACTCCTTCTGGATGCTCTTGGTCGATGGCGCCAGCATGGTCTTGAGGGACATCGGAAATCTCCGGTTCGCGGTTGAATCAGGGGGCTACTCTTCCAGGCGGATTCCGCGCCGGATTCGTCCCGGAGAATTCCGGAAATTCCTGAAAATCGATGAGGAAGTGGAGTTTTTGAGAGAGAATTACGAGTGGCGTGCCAGTTGGCTCGAAAGTCGGAGAGGTGTGATTTGGCTGAACGAACCTCGTCCTACCGTAATGCTAAGCTCGCTCTTTGGCCGAGGCACGGGTTCCCAGAATCATGATTCTTCCGCGGCGACACGTCAACTAATCGGTTCGCCGTTACTCGAGTTTTGCGACACGTTGAGCCGACGTGTCGCTCTAAGACCTCGCCTTGCTCGGGGGCAGCGACCCCTCGGGGATTCGTCGCTTCCAGTCCTGGGCGGCGCGCTGCCGCATTGCGTCCGGCGCGATCGGGTTATACGGGATCGCTTTCGCGCCTTCCGGATCGAGGACTTCTCGCAGCCGCCAATAGGCGACTTCGCGGATCATCGGTCGGGGGCTCTTCAGCCCCTCGATCGCCGCGGCATACGTCTTCGGATTCTGCAGTGCCGCATCGTCGTACCCGAAGTAGAAGCCCAATGCCGACACAGCCTCCGCCTCGGTGTAACCTTTCTGGCGCAGAAGCGCTTCGTACAACTTCGCGGCATGGCTCGCGTCCCGGCCCAGCCAGTGGTGCAGGGCGTCCACTGCCGCGACGCGCGGCTCCGGATTCGGATCGTCGAACGCGTCGAGAATGTTCGACACGTCGTCGAGGGCCGACTGGCAGTACAGGCTGAGCCGACGGCTGAACGGTGCGCGGTCGCTGGCGAGTTCTGCGACGGCCACGCTGATGTCTTTGTCGGCCTCGCCGAGCTTGGCCGGCAGCTTCTTCGCGGCCGCGGCCAGGTCGTTGACGGCCGCCCGGTCCGGACCTTTCGCGTTGGGCACACGTGCCCAGAACGGCGGGGGCTCGGGTGCCTCCGTCGCCTGCTCGGCCGGGCCTTTATCCGCGTTCCAAAGCAGGAACTTCGCCGTCGGCGTGCCGGATAGCACAACCTCGGGTCGGAGATTCGCTGACACCTTCGCGGTCCCGCGCGGCACCCCGACCATCCCCACGCCGACGCCGCCCCGCTGTTTGGTCGGGTCGCGCTCGAAGGGCACCGAGTCCGGCAGTGTGACCCGCTCGGCAATGATTTCGGTGATGTCGTCGGGGATGCTGATATCGAAGAGATCCTCCCCCAGCCGGAGCCGGACCTTAGCGCCGGTTTTCTTCATGGCCCGCAAATATACCCGGCCGTTGTCGACACGCAGGTCGGCATCGAACCCCTTCGGTGGCGCGAACAGGGCGACGGCCGACTCGAAAAACGGCCCGAGCTGAAACTCCGGCAAGGTACCGAACATCTCGAACGCCACCGAATCGCCCAATCGGACCTCGTTGGACAGGCCGGGTAAGCTCAACAGCCGGGCCGCACCGAACACGTTGCCGTTGGCCGGCACGCGGGCCCACGCAGCCTTGTCGTGGACCGCCTGGAGAAGGACGCTCGAACTCGCGCACTTGCCAAGCTCCTTGCGGTCGTCCGATGTCTTGCGCTCGGCTGCGAGGTCAGGGACGGCCGGCTTGTTCTCGTTGATCACCGGTGCCGTCGCCTTCCCCTTTTCCTTCGGCTGCTCGGCAGGCCGGTCCGGTGCCTTTTCCTTCGGCGCGTCTTTCGGCAATTCCCCGGGCGCGTCCTTGGGCACCTCGGCAACCACGGTCTTGTTTTCGGGAATCGCGGGCGGAGTCTTCTCGGCGACCGGCGCAGGCGGAGACGGCGGCGGTGCGGGCGGGGCGCCCCGCATCGCCATGTAGGCCGCACCGAGCATCGCAATCGTCAAACCGGTCGCCCAATAAAGACGCGTCGCACCGCCCCGCTGCGAGAGGAGTTCGTCGCCATCCGACTCGGCCGGCAGTTCGACCTCGGCGAGCGTGGCCGCCTTAACCCGGGTCACGGGCCGGTTGGGATCCGCCTCCGGCCCCTTCACCAACCCGTACATTCGCTGGCGGGCCGTCGGCGGTACCTGGGCCGGCTCCGTTGTTATCAATGTGAGCAACTGATGGCACGCCGCGATCTCGGCCAAGTGCGCATCGGACTTGATCGCCTGCTCCTCGACTTCGGCCAACTTGTCGGTGGCGAGATCGTTGTCGAGGTACTCGGCCACTGTGTTCGGGTCGGCATCCTCGGGGATGGCTAGACCGCGGCGGCGCGTCACCTTGCGGATTCGGTCGATCAGTTCACGGGCGACATCGCTCTCGCCGACCTTCGGCCCGATCTCCCGGGCCTGGGTCACGTCGAGTGTGTCGTCGAGATAGGCCAGCAGTGTTCGCAGAGTCAGCCGCATGTTTCACCCGCCCCGAATCCCTGCCCGCCACGAACCGTGGACCGCGGGCCTACTCTGTTAGTGGGGCCGGCGGCCGACTTTCGTACAATTTTCTGTTCCGGTTCCCGGCGGAGTGCTTCGGTTCATGCGTGTTTTGCTGGCGATGTCCGGCGGAGTGGATAGTTCCGTGGCGGCCGCGCTGCTGCGGCAGCAGGGCCACGACGTCGTCGGCCTGTTCATGCGCACGGGCGTACACGAGCCCGCAGCCGACGAGTGCGACACTCGCGCCTCTCATAAGAAGGGGTGTTGCTCCGCGCTGGATGCCGGCGACGCCCGGCGCGTGGCCGACCGTCTGGATATCCCGTTCTACTCGATCGACTTCGAAGAAGATTTCGGCCGGATCATCGACTACTTTGCCGACGAGTACCTGGCGGGCCGGACTCCCAACCCCTGCGTGATGTGCAACACCTGGCTGAAGTTCGGCCGACTGTGGGAATTCGCCCACACGGTCGATGCCGAGGCCGTCGCCACCGGCCACTACGCCCGTATCGAGGCGGGCCAATTGTTTCGCGGCATCGACCCGGAGAAGGACCAGAGTTACGTGCTGTTCGGCCTGCGGCGCGAGACGCTGCCGAGGGTGATGTTTCCGATCGGCGGCTACCGCAAGCCGGAGATCCGCGCGATTGCAAGGGAACTGGGCCTGCCCGTGGCCGCGAAGCCGGACTCGGTCGACATCTGTTTCGTGCCGGGCGGCGATCACGCGGCCGTCGTGCGGGCCCGCAGGCCAGGCGCTGAAACGGCTGGGCAGATCGTGGACGCGGCCGGCACTGTCCTGGCCGAACACGACGGCTTCGAGCAATTCACCGTCGGCCAGCGGAAGGGCCTCGGCTTTGCCGCGGGCAGCCGACGCTACGTCCTCGAAATCATCCCGGAATCACGGCAGGTGGTCGTCGGCGAACCCGAGGAACTTCAGGCTGCGGGTCTGCTGGCATCCCGCATCAACTGGTTGATTGCCGAGCCGACCGCGCCGCTCAGTTGCGGGGCCAAGATCCGCTACCGGGCCTCCGCGTCCGAGGCGACGGTCCATCCATTACCCGGTGGCGGTGCGGAGGTGCGGTTTCATGAGCCGCAGTCGGCCGTGGCCCCGGGGCAAGCCGTTGTTTTTTATGAAGGTGAGCGGGTTCTCGGCGGTGGATGGATTGAAAAGGCACTCCCCCTTTGAATCCCGCGGTCTGTCGATGGCATCGGCAGGCCTGATCGGAATAGTCGCGATAGAATATCCGACTCTTGATCATCGATAACCGGAGATTGGCGTATGCGTCCCCGCAAGAGTGCCCTGCGACTGTTGTCGCTCGAGAGCCGTGATGTCCCCGCGGCCGTGGCGTGGGACGGCGGGGCCGGGACGAACCTCTGGTCCGACGCGGCCAATTGGGACACCAACACCCTACCGGCCGCTGGCGACGACGTGACCATCGGCGGCGCGGCTCAGGTGGTGTTCTCGGCGGCTGCGCCGAACGTCTCGCTCGCCAGCGTGACCTCGACCGCGCCGTTTCTGCTCTCGGGCGGCGTGCTCGATATCGCCACGACGGGCAATTTTTCCGGCGCGTTTACGCAGACGGGCGGAACACTCCAGGGTACTGGCGCGGTCTCGCTGTCGGGCGGTGGCAACTGGTCCGGCGGGAGTTGGGGAGGGACCGGGAAGAACGTTGTTCTCGGCAGTACACCGTTGACCATCGACACCTCGGGCACGATCCCCCTCCTCGGTCGAAACTTCGACGTGTCCGGGAACCTGATCTGGACGGGCAATCAGGGCCTCGCGACCGGCAACGCCACCCTCAAGGTCAAATCGGGCGGCGAGTTCGACGTCCGGGTGACCGGCGGCTCGCAATGGTATTGGGGCACGGGTTCGGGCCCGGCTGCCGTTTCTGTCGAATCGGGTGGTGTCCTTCGCAGATCCGTCGCAACTGACGGGATGACCTTCTCGGTGCCGATCGACAACGCCGGGACCGTGATCGTGTCGTCCGGCACGCTCCTCAGTTACGGCGGCGTATCAACCGGCGCGTTTCAACTGACCGGAAACTACGGCTTCATTGCCGGGGTGCTCTCCTGTAACACGGGGACCACATTTACCGGGACCGGCACTTTGCAAGTCAGTGGCGAACTGCTGGCCAATGTCGACACCACCATCGCGTGCCCGATCCGGCTGAACGGCGCCCTGTCGGGTAAAGGTGCATTCACGCTCGCGGGCGGCGGCGTGGTCTCGGGCGGTGGTTGGTTCGGCTCCGGCAAAGTCGTTATTCCGTCCGGCACAAGTCTCTCCATCAATACGGCAAGTGGCGTTGTCCTGATGGAAGAGCGACGGGTCGAAAACTCTGGGAGCGTCACGTGGACTGGCACGCTCCCGATCTACGCTACTGCGCTGGGCGGGCCGAGTTCCGCATGGGTCAACCTAGCCGGCTCGATCTTCACCGCGTCGGCCGCGGCCGACTGGATCGCCGACAGCGGGCCAACCGCTCTCCCGTTCATCAACGAGGCCGGCGCGCAGTTCAAGTACGTCGCCGGTGGCAAGCTCAATTTCGGCGGTGCGATTACCAATGCCGGGACATGGAGCCAGGTCGCCGGCACGGTCGGACTCGGGAGTTCATTCACCAACACGGGCACGGCCTCGTTCATCAATGTCGCCACGGGCGGATCATTGACCCATACGGCCGGATCGCTCACCGTCGGCGGACTGTCGTCGGCCGGGCCCCTGACTCTCACCGGCGACAGCACCTTCCGGCTCGATTCCGCCGGCCAATCGGGGCGGTTCACCGTCGGGTCCGGCGTCACCATCGGCGGCAACCTGTCGCTCAATCAGGTCGTGACGCCTAACGTCGGCGACACCTACACGCTCATCGACAACACTTCGGCAGGCTCCGTGACCGGCACCTTCAACGGCCTGGCCGAGGGCTCCACGTTCACCGTCGGCTTCATCGAGTACCAGATCAGCTATGCCGGTGGCACGGGCAACGATGTCACCTTGCTCGTCACTAAAGCCAGCCCGCCGACCACTGCCACGGTTCAAGTCGATAGCGGGACGATTCAGCGATCAACGGTCCGCAGCCTCACCGTCAACTTCTCGGGCCCGGTGACTTTTCCCGAAGGTCTCGCCGCGGCCTTCCAGATCGCGCGATCCGGGCCCGGCAGCCCGACCGGCTTCGTCAACCTGGCCTTCTCGCAGTCGGGCAATCAGGTCACGGTGACCTTTAACGACGCCACGTTCGCGCCCGGCACAGCCAAGTCGCTGATCGACGGCAACTACAGTCTGACGCTCGTGGCGTCGAAGATCCTCGGCGCGGGCGGCGCAGCGCTCGACGGCGACGGCAACGGCAGCCCGGGCGGCGACGGCGTCACGCTCTTCCACCGCCTGTTCGGCGATGCCGACGGCAACAAGGTCGTGAATTCCGCGGACTTCCTGCAGTTCCGACTCGCGTTTCTTTCGTCGAACCCGACCTTCGACGCCGACGGCGACGGACAGGTCACCTCGTCGGACTTCCTCGCTTTCCGCCTGAACTTCCTGAAGACGCTCCCGTAACCGTCCTACACTAACCGGACGTGTTCGAGGGCCGGCATGGCCGCCGCGGCAACGCCCGCCAGCGAAACGCTGGCGGACCTGACGGGTAATGCGCGCGCGACCGCGGGATACGCGGCCGTGGCGGCCGCACTCCGCGCCGGCCAGAGCGCGGCCGTCGACGGCGCGTGGGGCTCCTCCGGCGCGCTCGCCCTTGCCGCCCTCGCCGACTGCGGCCCAACCTCGCTCATCGTCCTCGCTCATCCCTCCGATGTCGATTCCTGGGTCGCCGATCTCGAGAGCTTTGCCGGCGCCCGGCCCCTCGTCTTTCCACCGAGCGAGCCGGCCCGCCGACTGCAGGTGATCCGCAATCTGCACGGCCCTTCGCCGAGCCGGTACGTCGTCACCACGATTGCCGCGCTGATCCAGCCCGTGCCCAGCCGCGAAGAACTCGCCGTGCGCGAGCGGATCGTCCGCGTCGGCGAGAACCTCGACCTCGACGAGTTCTCCGAATGGCTCGTCGCCCACGGCTATCGCCGGGTCGATGCTGTGGAGGTGGCCGGGGACTTCAGCCGGCGCGGCGGCATCATCGACATCTTCTCCCCCGACTCCGAACACCCTGTCCGCTGCGAGTTGTTCGGCGACGAGGTCGAATCCCTCCGCCGGTTCGCAGCCGACACCCAGCGCAGCGTCGGCACGGTCGACGCCGTCGGCATCCTGACGCAGGACGGGCCCGAAGCCGAGCCCGCCCGCCCCTCGGGGCATTTCGTCGATCACCTCCCGGACAAAAGTTGGGTGGCCCTCGTCGAGCCGATGGAACTGACCGAGCAGGCCAACCGATTCCGCGAGCGCTCGGACCCCGTCGGCCTGTTCTCAACGTCCGGATGTATGAAACAACTGCTCGCCCGGTCGAGCGTCACCGTCACCGGATTGCCGCAGGCGACGGTGGAAGTCACCTGGCCGCTGCGAGTCGAATCCGTCGAACGGTTCTCGGGCAAAGTCGACCGCGTCCGCGACGAGCTCGATGCGGCCGCGACGCACGAGCAGGTCGTCATCGCCTGCCCGACCGAAGCCGAGATCAAGCGACTCGCCGCCGTGCTGGCCGCGGGCAACCTCGCCACATCGGGTCGACTCGCCCTGCGCCACGGCTACGTCCGCGCCGGCTTCCGGCTCGTCGAGGCGGGTATCGTCGTGCTGGGCAGCCACGAGTTGTTCCACCGCGAAGACCCGGCCACCGTCGGCGCGGCCCACGCCTTGCCCCGCCGGCGCATCGAATCGCGGGCCATCGACAGCTTCCTCGAACTCAACGAAGGCGACCTCGTCGTCCACGTCGCGCACGGTATCGCCCGGTTCCGCGGGATGACAATGCTGTCCGCTGCCGGCGATCCGCTTTCGGCTACCGGCCAGAAAAGAAAAGACGCAAACGTCGATCAGTCAGCAATGGCAGATAGTCAGGAAGAACACCTTGTCCTCGAGTTCAAGGACGGGCTGAAGGTTTACGTTCCTGCGTCGAAGATCGACCTCGTGCAGAAGTACGTCGGCGGCACGAAGAGCGATCCTGAGTTGTCCAAGCTCGGCGGCACGGCGTGGGGCCGGCGCACGGCCCGCGTAGCCGAGGCCGTCCGCGATCTCGCCGTCGAGATGCTCCAGATGCAGGCCGTGCGAGCCGCCCAGCCCGGCTTCGGCTACCCGCCCGATTCGGAATGGCAGCGCGAGTTCGAGGCCGCCTTTCCGTATCAGGAAACGACCGATCAATTGGCGGCCCTCAAGGAGATCAAGGCCGACCTCGAGCGGGCTCGGCCCGGCGACCGCCTGATCTGCGGCGACGTCGGATTCGGCAAGACCGAACTCGCCCTCCGCGCCGCGTTCAAGGCCGTCGACAACGGCAAGCAGGTTGCCGTGCTGGTGCCGACGACGGTGCTCGCGGAGCAGCACTTCCGCACGTTCACAGAGCGGTTTGCCGAGTACCCGTTCACCGTTGCCTGCCTCAACCGTTTCCGCCCTGCCTCGGAACATCGCAAGATCCTCGTCGATCTTGCACAGGGCGGGGTCGATGTCGTCATCGGCACCCATCGGCTCACCAGCCCCGACGTGCAGTTCAAGGACCTGGGCTTGGTCATCATCGATGAGGAACAACGGTTCGGCGTCGAACACAAGGACCGCCTCAAGCGCCTGCGGCTGACAGTTGACGTGCTCACACTGACGGCCACGCCGATCCCGCGAACGCTCCACCTGTCGCTGCTCGGCCTGCGCGACATTTCGAGCCTGGAGACGCCGCCCGCCGAGCGACTGCCGATCGAGACGCGGATCACGCGGTTCGACCCCACGCTGATCCGCTCGGCCCTCTTGCGCGAGTTGAACCGGGAGGGGCAGGCGTATTTCGTGCACAACCGCGTCATGGACATTCACGCCGTCGCCAATCAGATCCGCAGCATCGTGCCCGAAGTGCGCGTCGCGGTCGCGCACGGCCAGCAATCGGGCGACGAGTTGGAAGAGGCAATGCTGGCCTTCGTGCAAAAGCGCGTCGACGTGCTGGTAGCGACCACGATCGTTGAAAGCGGTCTCGACATTCCGAACGCCAACACGATCTTCATCAACCAGGCGGATCGCTATGGTCTTGCCGACCTGCATCAGTTGCGGGGCCGGGTCGGCCGGCACAAGGTGCGGGCGTATGCGTATCTGCTCCTCGATCAGGACCGCGCGGTGACGCCGGACGCCGGACGCCGGCTGAAGGCGATCGAGGAATTCACGAGCCTGGGCGCGGGCTTCAAGATCGCCATCCGCGACCTCGAGATCCGCGGTGCGGGCAACATCCTTGGCACGCAGCAGAGTGGCCACATCGCGGCGGTCGGCTACGAGATGTACTGCCAGCTTCTCGAAAACGCCGTGCGCCAACTGAAGAAGATGCCCGCCCGGCAGGCGACGCTCGATGTCTCCGTCGACGTGCCCTGGCCCGCCTACCTGCCGCGCGATTACATCCCGGGGCAGAAGCAGCGACTCGAAGTCTACCGCCGACTCAGCCGGGTCCGCGACCCCGGCCGGCTCGACGACTTCCGCCAGGAGTTGCGCGACCGGTATGGCAATGTGCCCGAACCGGCCGAGTGGTTGCTCCGCCTCGTCGAGGTCCGCCTGCTCGCGTCCAAATGGAAGCTCGAAAGCCTGCACCGCGACGGCATCGACATGGTGCTGACTTACACCAGCGAAAAGCACGTGCGCCAACTGCACGAGCGGACCGGCACGCGATTCCGCGTCGTCGACGGCAAGCAGGCGTACTACAAACTCACCCCGGCCGACGAGCGCAACGAGCATCTTTACAAGACGCTCCGGACGCTGCTGGCCGAGCCCGCTTGAATCACACGAGGAGTCCGACCATGCAGAAACTGCTTCCGGCGATCCTCGCACTCATGCTGGCCGGCAACTCGTCCGCCGCCGACCGCCCGGCCAACGTCGTGCTGTTCTTTGCCGACGACCTCGGCTTCGGCGATGTCGGCTGCTACGGATCAAAGACGATCCGCACGCCGAACATCGACCGCATCGCCACAGACGGCATTCGCTTCACCGACTTCTATGTGGCCCAGGCCGTCTGCTCGGCTTCGCGGGCCGCCCTTATGACCGGCTGCTACCCGCAGCGGGTCGGCATCCTCGGCGCGCTCGGGCCGAACTCGCCGGTATGCCTGGCACCCGAGCAGCTCAACCTCGCCCGACTCGCCAAGTCGAAGGGGCTGGCGACAGGCATCTTCGGCAAGTGGCACCTCGGCTGCAAGCAGGACATGCTGCCGACCCACCGGGGCTTCGACGAGTATTTCGGCCTACCCTACTCGAACGACATGAGCAAATGGCACCCGACGGTGAAGACGCATCCGCCGCTGCCGCTCTACGACGGCGACAAAGCCGTCGAGATGGACCCGCCGATGGACACTCTCACCCGGCGAACGACGGACCGGGCCGTCGAGTTCGTGCGGAAGCACAAGGCCGAGCCGTTCTTTCTCTACGTACCGTTCACGATGCCGCACGTGCCGCTCGGCGCGTCGCCCGAATTCAAAGGCAAAAGCCGGGCCGGATTGTTCGGAGATGTCATTGAAGAACTGGATCACTCCGTCGGCCGGGTGCTGGCCGCGCTCGCCGAGTGCGGCCTCGACAACAACACATTGGTGATCTTCACGTCCGATAATGGCCCGTGGCTGGCGTACGGCAACCACGGAGGCTCGGCGGGCCCGCTCCGCGAGGGCAAGGGCACCGCGTGGGAGGGCGGCGTCCGCGTGCCGTGCGTCGCCCGTTGGCCCGGCCACATACCCGCCGGCACCGTTAACCGGGAGCCGTTCATGACCATCGACATCCTGCCGACGCTGGCCCGCGTGTGGGACAAGCCCCTCTCGGCCGATGCCCGCCTCGACGGCCGCGATGCCTGGGACCTGTTCACGGGGAAGCCGGGCGCGACCTCGCCGCACGAAGCGTTGTACTTCTTTTACGGGACACCGCTCCACGCGGTACGGGCCGGGAAGTGGAAGCTCCACATACCCCATCCGTACGTCCACATCGAGACGCCGGGCAAGGACGGAATGCCCGGCAAGGTGGTCAACCATAAGGTGGAGAAGCCTCTTCTGTACGACCTGTCGGCGGACATCGCGGAATCGCAGGATCTCGCGGACAAGCACCCGGAGGTGGTCGCCCGACTGACCGCGCTGGCCGAGCGGGCGAAGGCGGAAATCCGCCTGCCCGAGAAGAAAGAGTGAACTCCCGACAGCGTGGCCGAGTCGGTATAATGTCCGGACTCGGAAGGGTGGCAGAGCGGTTTAATGCACCGGTCTTGAAAACCGGCGTGGCCGAAAGGTCACCGTGGGTTCGAATCCCTCCCCTTCCGCTTACATATCAATAACTTACGTCAAAAATGCTCGTGTGGCAGTTTCGCCATTTTTGGACGAATGTTACGCTAACTGTTACATTAGCCTCTGAGGGAGAAACCGCGAATTTACAGGCACGCCTGCCATGGACGAACGCCGGATCAACGTCTGGGTACAACAGTTCACTGATCGACCGGCACTTGTGCTTCAGTGGCTGGACCCGACCACTGGCCGACGAAGAAGTCGGAGCACGGGGACGTCCAATCCTCAACAGGCAGAACGTCAAAGGGCCGATCTGGAGTACGAGCTGAACCACGGTCATTACCGTGAAACCAGCCGGATTGATTGGCAGCGTTTCCGACAGCTCTTCGAGAATGAGCACCTGGCGGGCTGTCGACTGAAGACCCAGGAAAAGTACGGTACCGTCTTTGATGTCTTCGAACAGATCGTCCGACCTCAACAACTGAAATCCATCACTGAGCGGACGCTTTCTGCCTTTGTCAGCGGCATGCGCGAACGTCGTAGGCCTGGCGGCAAGCTCGGCCTCGCTCCGATGACACTCAGGAACTACCTTGTCGCGATCAAGACCGCCCTGAGCTGGGCTGTTGAGCAAAAACTGATTTCACGTCTGCCTGCCTTTCCCTCAATCAAGGTCCCGAAGAAAAAACCGCAGCCTGTTCCCTCTGAGTGGTTTGATCGCCTTTTGGCGGCAGCGCCGGATGAACGTTGGAGGACGTATCTCCTGTGTGGATGGTGGGGCGGACTGAGGTTAGATGAGGCGCGGCATCTGCGGCGGGTCCCGTCTGATGAGTATCCCTGGCTGGACCTACCGAACAATCGAATCGTCTTGCCCGCCGTCTTCGCCAAGAGTGCCGAGGATCAAAGTGTGCCTCTGCACCGCGTCCTGCGTGAAGCGATTGAGAAACTGCCCACCGACGGTGAGCGGGTCTTCGATTTCCGCTCCCGGAAGAACGGCGATTGTTTATCCGGATGCGGAGTTTCTCAACGGGTCCGAGGCTTTGCAAAACGTGCTGGCGTCCCGCTCTCCATGCATCGACTTCGAAAAGGGTTCGGTTGTCGAGTGGCCAAACAACTTGGGAAAGGAAATGCCCCCATACTGCACGAGCTTATGCGGCATTCCTCCATGCAAATCACGATGGATTACTACGCAAGTGTGGACGATGCGCTTCAAGAGGCAATGAAGGGGCTGTCGTAAACCTCCAGTTTCAAATCACCGGACGATCAACGTACG
This sequence comes from Gemmataceae bacterium, assembly GCA_019694755.1. GTDB lineage: Bacteria > Planctomycetota > Planctomycetia > Gemmatales > Gemmataceae > JAIBBI01. The sequence continues at coordinate 561 of JAIBBI010000105.1, read as the reverse complement.
CCAGTATGCGGCGCGGAAGAAGTGCAACTCGAAAAAACGTACGGTGCAATGATGCATTTGCACCGTTATCACGAAGGCAATGCGGACGACGTGAAAGTCACCGGCTCAATCCGGAATCGTAGATCAGATCACCGTTACCGCGCCGTGCGTCCCACGACCGTGTAAACACCGACCTATTTTTCGAGTCCTGGCAACTTCTCGGGCTATGTCCTGCGACCGCTCCATTGCGTCGAGGCGTTTCGCAGTTCCAGCAGATCAGGATACATCTTGGCGGCCCGGTCTTTTAGTCCGCGCGGAAGCTTTCTGGCGTATAGCTCGTACCACTTGACCCACCGGCTCGTGAGCTTGAGGAATTCACCCACCGCCGCACTGTCATCGCGTGGCTGTCGGGGTGGGCGACCCCGTTTGCTGCTGCCGCCTCGGATCGCCCGGATGGCTCCGTCGAGTTCGGAAAAGCTCCACTGATCCTTGATCGCCTTGCGGCCGAGTTGCCTGCGTTGCTTCGATTTGTGAATCGATACCAGGCGACTGAGGTGGCTGGTTCCGAATCGCGACTTCACT
>JAIBBI010000257.1 GCA_019694755.1 Gemmataceae bacterium | reverse complement strand
AAGGCGAGTACTGCGACCTGACGGCGCCGGACGCCAACGAGTGCGGCAAGTGCACCAAGATCTGCACCGCCGATTCGGACTGCAAGGATGCGGCCAAGCCGACCTGCAACCGCGTCACGGGCATCTGCGGTGCCTCGACCTGCACGAGCGACACGCAGTGCACGGCTCCGGAAGTGTGCGTCCCCTCGGCGGACGGCCTTTCGGCTTCGTGCGGTGCGGCTCCGACGACGGCCGTGGCTGCTTGCCGCGTGACGTCGGCCGGCACGACGCTCGCCGTGGGCGGCACGTACGACGTCAGCGCGATCGCGTTTGACGCCGACGGCAAGGCCGTGGCCCGCGCGCCCTTCACGTTCACGTCGTCGGCCGCGAGCGTGGCGATGGCGACGGCGAAGGCGACGGCGGCTGCCGCCGGCCAGGCCAGCGTGACCGCGAAGTCGGGCTCGGTGGACTGCACCGGTTCGGCCACGATCACCGTCCTTGCGGCTCCGCAGACCGGCAAGATCGTCCTCGTCCTCGACGCGAGCACGGGTGCCCCGGTTGCGGGCGCGACCGTCAAGGTCGGCACGGACTCGGGCGCGACCGATGCGACCGGCGCCTACACGGCCTCGGTTGACACCGGCGACATCCACGTCTTCGCTGAAGGCTACAAGTACCTCTCGCTCATCGGCGGCAACAGCGCGTCGGTCGCCAAGGTGTACCTCTCGAAGAGCGGCGGCGGCGTGAAGGTCAAGGACGGCACGCTGAAGTTCCTCGAAGGCCGTGAAGGCGACATCACCTTGGGCCTCGCCGGTGTTTCGATCGGCGGCAGCCTGACCGAGATCGACCTGGGCCTGCGCCTGGGCGAAGCGGAACTGGCGGCGCTCGACTGCTCGAGCCTCGGCTTCTCGGACACGATCGACCTGCCGGGTGGCCTCGTTATCGAGTTGCCGGCCGACCTCTGCACGGGCTCGAAGCCGAAGTTCAACTCGGCCGGCCTGCCGGGCTCGCGCGCGGGCTGGGCTCTCGGTGGCAAGCTTGCCCTGAACGACATCCTCCCGATCGTCCTTGATCTGGCGGGCGTCATCTCGGGCGGCGACACCTCGAACCTGCCGATCGGCCAGATCCTCGCGAAGGTGTTCCCGTTCTTCGGCTCGTTCGACCACGGCCTCGACCCGACCCTGTTGCTCACGCCGGGCAACGACATCAACGGCTATGAGCTTGCGCTCACCAGCCGCCTGTCGATCGGCGCGATCATCAAGGCCCCGACGCTGCCGCAGGCCGGCGGTGCGTTCCTCGACTCGGCCCTCGTGCTGGGCGGCGTGTACGACCGCGACTTCGGTCTCGTTCCGCTGGGTATCGGCGTCGGCGTTGACAAGCCCGACCCGAACGCGACGGACCCGGCCGACGGCGTGATCACCCCGGACGAAGCGCAGACCGGCCTGAAGGAAGGCGAACTGGCCTCGTTCTTTACCCGCGCGCACAACGGCTTCGAAGAGCGCAAGGAATACACGTTCCTGATGATCTCGACCTCGCTGTCGAGCGCGTTGGGCGGCGGTGCGGTCAACTTGGCCGGTATCGCGAAGCGCAGCGACACGATCCCGACCTCGCTCGACTTCTCGGGTGACACGTTCCTGGGCTTCCTCGAAGGCTCGGCGTTCGACACCTCGGCGAAGAAGGGTACGTTCTCGGGCACGGCGTCGGGCGAAGCTTACCGCAAGATGACGGTCAAGCTGAGCAAGACGGTCGGCACGGACACGGTCGAGGCTGACTGGGTTGTGTACGCCGCGGGCGACGCGACCGAGTTCACCCTGCCGGACGCCCCGAACGACTTCACGTTCAGCTCGACGGAGATCACCGCCGAGCGCGCGAAGACCACCGGTGCGACCTACAACGACCTGTTCAGCGCCTCGAGCGGCGTCTCGGTCGCCGACCTGAACGCCATCGCCACGGCGTTCTCGGTCTGGTCGAACAAGCAGGCCGAATAAGACCAAGCACGGCAACGTGACTGGTTAGGGTGTTGACCCAGCCGCCTGTCCCTTTCGGGGGGCAGGCGGTTTTTCTTTGCGCGCGGTTGACCAAGCCCCTATCTTTTTTGTAGGGTTTTGCCGTGCTCTCCAGCAAAGCCAAATACGCCATCAAGGCGACGATGTTCCTCGCGCGGCGGACCGCGGCGGGCCAGATTCAGGCCAGCGAAATCGCCGAGGGTGAACAGATCCCCCGCAAGTTCCTTGAGCTGATTCTGGCCGAGCTGCGCAACGCAGGGATTCTCCAGAGCAAGAAGGGCAAGGGTGGCGGGTACGTATTGGGCCGCCCGGCCAACGACCTGACACTCGGCGAGATCATCCGCGTGATTGATGGGCCGCTGGCACCGATCCCGTGCGTGAGCAAGCTGTCGTACCGCCGCTGTGAAGACTGCGAAGATGAAGTCACCTGCGGCGTGCGCCTTGTGATGCAGCAGGTCCGCGATGCCACGGCTTCGATCCTGGACGGCATGACGGTCGCCGACCTGCTCGACGCGGTGGATGACGCCAAGGCCGCCCGCCGCGCCGCGGTGATGTTCCACATCTGACGACCATGTGCGGGCCACAATACCAGTGCGCCGCGACGCCCCGGAGACCGCTCAAAACCCGAGTGATCCTATCGGTGCTGGCGACGCTCTGGCTCGCCCTGCCCGGCTGCAAGCCTGCGCCGGACCGCCTGACGTTGCTCAACGCCTCGTTCGACCCGACGCGCGAGCTATTCGACCAGATCAATCCGCTGTTCGTGGATGATTGGGCCCGAACCCACGGCGGCGAACGGCCAACTGTGCTTCAGTCGCACGGTGGCAGCGGCAAACAGGCCCGTGCCGTGCTCGATGGCCTGCCCGCCGATGTCGTGACGTTGGCCCTTTCGTACGACATCGACCAGCTCCACGCGAAAGGCGGGCTCGTGGCGAAAGATTGGGCGACCCGCCTACCCCACCACGGCGTGCCGTTCCATTCGACGATTGTGTTTCTGGTCCGGCGCGGCAACCCCAAGGGTATCCATGATTGGGCCGATCTCGTACGCGACGGGGTTTCGGTGATTACCCCCAACCCCAAGACCGGCGGCGGCGCCCGCTGGAACTACCTCGCCGCCTGGGGGGCCGCCGAACTCGCCCAGCCCGACAACCCGCACGCCGGGCGAGAGATGGTGACGGCCCTCTATCGGCGCGTGCCCGTGCTCGATTCCGGCGCGCGGGGCAGCACGACGACGTTTGCCAAGCGCGGCATCGGCGACGTGCTCATCACCTGGGAATGCGAAGCGTGGCTCGCCGAAAGGGCGTTCCCGGGCGAGTTCGAGACGGTCGTGCCCAAACGGTCGATTCGCGCCGAGCCGCCGGTCGCGTGGGTCGATGCAGTGGTCCAGCGCAAGGGGACCGCGGCCCTCGCCCAAGCCTATCTGGAGTTTCTCTACACGCCCGCGATTCAGACCCTCGCCGCCGAAAACCACTACCGCCCGAGCGACCCCGCCGTGGCCGACACGTACCGGGCCCGCTTCGCCGAGGTCGAACTGTTCACGATTGACGACCGCTTCGGCGGCTGCGGCACGGCCCAGCGCGCGCATCGTGCCGACGGCGGCCTGTTCGATCAGGTCTACGACCCGGCGGCCACGGGCAGCTC
>JAIBBI010000104.1 GCA_019694755.1 Gemmataceae bacterium | reverse complement strand
CGACCGGGCCCAGTTTGCCGAACTCAAGACGCTCGGCGAACTGACCACCAAGGCGTGGGCCCGCGGCTGCCAGGTCATGATCGAGGGGCCGGGCCACATTCCCCTTCACCTCGTGAAGATGAACGTCGAGAAGGAGCGCGAGCTCTGCCACGACGCGCCGTTCTACGTTCTCGGGCCGCTCGTCACCGACATCGCCCCGGGCTACGACCATATCACGAGCGCGATCGGCGCGGCCCTCGCGGCCGAGGCCGGGGCGGCCATGCTCTGCTACGTCACGCCGAAGGAACACCTCGGCCTGCCGAACAAGGACGACGTGCGTCAGGGCGTGATCGCGTACAAGATCGCGGCCCACGCCGGCGACATCGCCCGCGGCCGGCAAAACTCCCGCGTCCGGGATGATCAGCTCTCCAAAGCGCGGTTCGAATTCGACTGGAACGAGCAGTTCAACCTTTCGCTCGATCCGGAGACCGCGCGCCGGATGCACGACGAGGACCTGCCGCAGGAAGTGTTCAAGAGCGCGAAGTTCTGCTCGATGTGCGGGCCGAAGTTCTGCTCGATGCGGATCACGCAGGACATCCGCGAATTCGCCGAGAAGCAGGGCCTTCCCGTCGTCGGCGGCTAGTAGCCGCGCTCGGCCTTGCGGTCGAGGTCCCGCAGCAGGGCCGCCAGCCAGCCCAGCGGCGGGACGTCGGTCGGCTCGGCGCCGACCTTCGCGGAATACGTGTCGAACAACTGCCGGGACAGCACCTCGCGCGGGCCCGGTGCGATGCGGTCGTGCCGCTGGAGGAACGAACGCAGCACCTGCCGGTCTCCGGGCGCACACTTCGAAAGCTGAATCGCCGTGAACGCGACATCGGCGTTGGCGAACTGGACGACGAACTGCTGCGGGTCGCCGGGGATCGCGACTTTGCGGTCGCGGATCACGATCGTGCCGGCCGCCATGTCGCCCAGCCGCTGATGCTTCGCCGTGGAAGCAATCAACAGCGCGCCGACGAGGTTGTACATCGGCAGGAAGTCGACGATCGACAGCACGTTGCGAATGCACGACGACGTGAAATCGATCGGCAGCCCGCCCTCGCGGACGACCCGGCAGCCGAGCATCCGCTTGCCCGGCGTCTGGCCGTTCCACCACACTTCAAACAGCACGTCGACGAAGATCCACACCATCGCCGCGAAGATCAGGACGAACATCGCCAGGAAACGGATGCGGTCTTCGCTGCCCGCGCCGTTACCCAGTCCGCCGATGGCGATACTCGCGACGATTGCGACAGCGACCGAGACGGCAAACTTGATCAGCCAGTCGATGATCCGTGCGGCCGTGCGCGTACCGAGGCCCGCCAGGTCGAACTGAAGCTCCACCTGTTCCGGGGTTTCGAGGTGTACGTGGTCGGTCAGGTCCATGCCCGGAATTGTATCATGGCCCGTGGACCACGACCGGACCGGAACGTCCTATGAAGTCCGAACGCGAATCGCGGTGGCGCGAACTGGCCGAGCATCTGAAGGTCGTCGACTCTTCCGGGGTCGGCGGCCTGGCGGCTCGCGACGTGTCGCGCATGGCCAAGTTGTACCGCCAGGTGACCATCGACCTGGCCCGCGCCCGCGCCCGCGGCGACGACCCGGCCCGGATCCACTACCTCAACAGCCTCGCCGTGCGGGCCCACTCCCGCATCTATTCCGCCCGCCGCGTCGATCTCAAACCTGCATTGAGTTACTTCACCGCCGGCTTCCCGCAACTTGTGCGCAAGCATTGGCGGTTCATCGCCGTCGCGACGCTCATCTTCTGGGGCACGACCGTCGCCACCGCACTCGCCGTGATCCGTGACCCCGCGCTGGCCTATTCCCTCTTCGACGAGCGCATGGTCGAGTACGAGAACATTCGGCTCGAAAAGCAGCAGGGCGAGTACCGGGGTAACTTCACCTTCTCGCTCGCCGACAGTCCGTTCGTCGCGCTGGCGATCATCGCCAACAACTGCTTTGTCTGCATCCGCATGTTCGCGGCCGGCGCGCTCGCGTGCATCCCCGGCCTCATCATGCTGGTCTACAACGGCCGGATGCTAGGCACCCTGACCGGCCAGGTAATTCACGGCGGCTACTTCTGGGGCCTCTACTCGCTGATCCTGACCCACGGCGTGCTGGAACTCAGTGCGATCTGCATCGCGGCCGGCGCGGGCCTGCAACTCGGCTGGTCGCTGATTGCCGCCACCGATCGGCCGCGGGCCGATGCGATCCGCCTCGCGGGCAAAGACGCGCTCGGCCTGCTCGGCGGCGCGTGCGGCATTCTCGTTGTTGCCGGCGTGATCGAGGCCTACGTCACTCCCCATTGCGGCCCGGCCGTGCGCTGGTCGACCGCGATTCTTACCGGTCTGGCCCTATTGGCGTACGTCGGACTGGCGGGTCGGTCGCAGCGTTCCACGACTTCCGCCAGTTCCTGAGCTTGACAGATTCCGTGAATCGGTTATTTGGCCTCCCTCTCAGCAGAGTTTCCCGGCGTGCGCGGGTGGGGGAACAATCCCGCGCAAGCTGATGGATCGGGGGGTCATCATGATCGGTCGCCGGTTAGCCGTTTTGGCAGGCCTCTGGCTCGCTTGCGGCGGGTGCATGCACCAGCAGGTCCGGTCGCAGAAGGCGGACGACGCCGACCGCGAAGTGGAAATGCGCACCGTCGGTGACCTGACCGCCGTCGGAAATGCCGCCCCGATTCCGCTGATCGGTGTCGGCATCGTGACCGGTCTGCCGGGCACGGGCGGCGGCGTACCGCCGGGAGCCGAGCGGGCCCAACTCGAAAACGAACTCCGCAAGCTCGAAGTCTCGAACATCAACGAACTCTTCACGTCGAAGACCACTTCGCTCGTCCGCGTCGCCGCGACGATTCCGCCGGGCGCGAAGAAGGGCGAGATGGTCGACGTGTTCATCACCGTCCCGGAATACTGCAAGACCTCGAGTCTTCGGGGCGGCAAGCTTGAAATCAGCTACCTGTACAGCTTCGAAAGCTCGCAGAACCTGAGCCCCGATCCGCTGAAGCCGGACCGCCTGCTCCGTGGCCACGCCATGATGAAGGCCGAGGGGCCCGTCCTGGCCGGCCTGCCGATCGGCGACGAAGAGCCCAGCTCCCGGCTCGGCAAAGTGTGGGCGGGCGGCAAAGTGTTGCTGCCGGATCGTCCGTTCGTCCTCGAAGTGAATCCGCCGAGCGTGAAGACCGCGGTGGGCATTGCCAGCCGCGTCAACGAGACCTTTCACGGTCCGGGCTCCTCGGCCGCCCCGATCGCGGTCGCGAAGAACGACACGACGGTGGTACTCAGCGTCCCGGGGCCGTACCGCCTGAACCTCGGCCGGTTCCTCCGCGTGGTCCGCCTGATCCCGCTGGAGGGCACGCCGAAGTCCGACTCCGCCTACGTCAAGAAGATCAACGATCAGTTGCTCGACCCCGAGCGGGCGGTGACGGCCGCGCTTCGGCTGGAAGCCCTGGGCAACCAGAGCATCCCCGCGCTGAAGCTCGGGCTGATGAGCGAAAACGAAATGGTCCGCTTCGCCTCGGCCGAAGCGCTGGCCTACCTCGGCAGCCCGTCGTGCGCTGAAGAACTGGCCCGCCAGGCGGAAGATCATCCGTTCGTCCAGGCCTACGCTCTGACCGCGCTCGCCTCGCTCAACGAGGGCGTCTGCCGGACGAAGCTGTGCGAGTTGCTCTCGGCCGCTTCGCCGGAAGTTCGCTACGGGGCCTTCCGCGCCCTGCGGGCCTACGACGACCGCGACCCGCTGGTCCAGGGCGAGAAACTCGGAACGACATTCAGCATCCACCGCGTCGCGCCCAACAGCCCGCCGCAGGTGCATGCCTCGACCGGCAAGAAGGCGGAGATCGTCCTGTTCGGGGCGTCGCCGCAACTCCAGGCCCCGTGCTCGCTGCTGGCGGGCCCGGAGTTCCTGGTCTCGATCAAAGAGGGTGAAACGAAGTGTACCGTCAGCCGCTTCTCGCCGCGGACGGGCAAGGTCAGCCGCGAGTGCGGCTGCGAGGTCGCCGACGTGCTGCACGCGATCTCCGAGTTGGGCGGCACCTACGTCGATGCACTGGAGCTGCTCCGCGCCGCCGACGGCGTAAGGGCCATGAACTGCTCGGTGAAGTTCGACGCGCTGCCGAAGGCCCCGACGGTGCAGGACCTGCTCGCCCACGGGCGACCGGGCCGGCCCGCCCGCGGCGACTCCGACCCACACCGCTTCGTGCCCGGACTGTACGACGATGCCGCGGACGCCAAACAGGCGCTCGCCGCGGCCAACCGATGACCGCGCCGACCCTTCCGGGGGGAAAGGGTTATGCCGTCGAGCGGGGCAGGCCGCTCGACGGCGGCGCGATCTTTTACTCGCCCCATGTTGGTTGTCCTCCCGCCGGCCCGGCTCCGGGTGATCCATGCTCAAGAAGCTCGAACTGATTGGTTTCAAGAGCTTCGCCGACAAGACGGCGTTCGACTTCGCGGCGGGCATCACCGCCGTCGTCGGGCCCAACGGTTCGGGCAAGAGCAACGTCGTCGACGCCGTCAAATGGGTGCTGGGCGAGCAGTCGGCCAAGTCGCTCCGTGGCGGGGCGATGGCCGATGTCATCTTCAACGGCTCCTCGACCCGCAAGCCGTACCCGCACGCCGAAGTCACGTTGACATTCGACAACGTCAAATACGTCCTCGCCACCGACTCCGCAGAGGTTCGGATCACCCGCCGGGTCTATCGCGACGGCCAGGGCGAATACCTCATCAACGGTCAGGTCTGCCGGCTGAAAGACATCAAGGACTTGTTCCTCGGCACCGGCGCGGGAGCGGGCGCGTACAGCATCATCGAGCAGGGCCGGGTCGACGCCTTGCTTCAGACCGCGCAGGACGACCGCCGGGCGATCTTCGAAGAGGCGGCCGGCGTCAGTCGTTACAAAGCCCGCAAGGCCGAGTGCCTCCGACGCCTCGAGCGCGTGGGCCAGAATCTGGAACGGCTCAACGACATCCTCGGCTCCGTCGACACGCAACTCCGCTCCGTCCGCGCCCAGGCGGGCAAGGCGGAGAAGTACCGCGAGCACGCCAATCGCCTCCGCGAACTCCGCGTCGGCGTCGCGCTCGGCGAATACCGCGAGCTCACCGGCCAACTCACCGACTCGGAATCCAAGCTGGCCGGCCTGCGCGAATACCTCGCCGAAGTGGAGCAGGCGGCTTCCGCCCGCGCCGATCAGATCCGCCAGGCGGAGGGGGAACTGGCCTCGGCCGAAAGTGAACTGCACTCGACGGAGCAACGGGCCGCCGAGCTGAGGCATCGCCACACGACCCGCTCGGCCGGTCGCGCTGCCGACACCGACCGCGCTGCCCGATGTGCGGAGGAGATCGCCACAGAGCAGACTCGCTGGCGGCACGCCGTCCGGGAGCATCGGGCCGCTCTGGACACCGTCGCGACCGCGGAGCAGGAATCGCACGACGCCGGCCTGGCCCGCGACCGGGCCGAGGCGACCGTCCGCGTGCTGGCCGAGCAGGCCCGCGAGGAACAGATCGAGCTTCGGGAACTCAAGAAGACTCTCGAATCCGCGCAGGCGGATCATCTCCAACAACTGCGGAATGCTGCCCGGTGGAACAACGAGATCGTCGGCGTGAAGGCGCGGACCGATCAGCTCCGCCGCGAGCGCGATCGCCTCAGCACTCGCTCGACGCACGCCGTCGGCCAGATCGCCGGGCTGGAGAACGAACTGGCCGCCATCCAGTCCGCGGCCGGCGAAGTGCAGTCCCGCATTGACGGCCTGCGCACCTCCATCAACGCCGAGCGCGCCCGGCGAAACTCCACGTCACACCGCATTGTCGCGTGCCAGGCCGAACTGACCGAGTTGCGGACCGAGGCAGCCGGGCTGAATAGCCGGATCGAAATCCTCGAAGCGTGGGACAAGGGCGACGACGGTGCGAATGCCGGCATCCGCTTTCTTTTCGACCGCGCGACCGAACTCCAGGGCGGAGTCGTGGCATGGGTCGCCGACGCGCTGACGGCCGACCGCAGCGACGCCCCGCTGATCGACCTCGTGCTCGGCCCGATGGCCCAGAGCTTTGTCGTCCACGACTGGGCCGCACTGCTCAACTGGATCGAGTCGCAGCAGGACGGTCTGCCCGGCCGGGTAAGCTTCATCGCGGTCGATGGCAATGAGCAGGAAGAGCCGCCGCTGCCCGCCGAACTCGTCGGCACGACGTCTGCATTGGCGTTTGTCCAGAGCGGACTGCCGGGCCTGGCCGAGCGGTTGCTCGGCGGCACCTTCATCGTCGACGACATTGCCACTGCGCGCCGACTGGCCGCCCGTGCCCCCGGCTACCGCTTCGTGACCCGGGCCGGCGAGTTGCTGGAAGCCGATGGCACACTGACTCTGGGCACGGTCCCGCGCGAGTCCGGCGTATTGTCTCGCAAGAGTGAGCTACGCAGCCTCCGCGTCCGGGCATCGGAAGTGGCCGAACGCACGACCGACTGCGAATCGGAGCTGGCCGCGCTCGAGGAGCGAATCGCCGCGCTCGATACCACGTTGGCCACGATGGCCCGCGAGTCGGGCGTCCTGCACGAGCAGTTTGCCGACCTGGCTTCGCGAGCGGATCGACTCGGCGACCGACATTCCGGGTTGCAGCAGGAACTGGCGCTCTCGCAGACCGAACTCGGCGGCCTCGATGCCGAGATCGCGCGGGGCGAAGCGGAGATCCGCCAGTGCGAGTCCGAAGCCCGCGCGGCTGAGACGAAGGCCCACGACGCGGTCGCCCATCAACAGGCGGCCGAGCAGCGCATCCGCGAAGTCGAGCGCGCGTTGCAGCAGCATCAAGCAGCGTCGACGGCCGCCCAGGTCGCGCTGGCCCAGTCGCAGGAGCGGCTCACCGCCGTCGTTCAGCGACTCGAGCAGGCCCGGAGCATTGCCGTCAGTCGTCAGGAAGAGACGACGACTCTCGCTGAGCGGATCGTCGCCGGTCAGCGACGTGCCGACACGATCGCGCTGGCGATCCTCGCGGCCGACTCGGAACTGGCCGAACTCTCGGCCGACCTGGAGCAGACCGCCGACTCGCTGACTCGCCTCCACGCGAGCCGCGACGACCGGCGATCAACTCTGCGCCGCCTGCACGACGACAAGCAGGCCGGGCAGGACGCCTGGCAGAAGGCCCGCGACGAGGCACACAGCCTGGAGTTGACAACGCATGACCTGAATCTGCGCCGGACCAATCTCGTCTCGCGGTTCCAGGACGATTACCAGATCGACCTGTCGGCCGACGGCCTGACGGGCGATCTGGGCGAACTGACGCCGGAGCAGGCCCGTGCCGAGGCCGAAGATCTGCGCAAGAAACTGGCACGACTCGGCTCCGTGAACCTCGACGCGCTCGACGAACTCGCACAACTGGAAGCGAAGTATCAGCATCTCCGAGTGCAGTTCGACGACCTGACGGCCGCACGAAAAACGCTCGAAGACATCATTCACAAGATCAACGGCGACTCGAAGCGGCTGTTTCTCGACACGTTTGCCGCGATCCGCGTCCACTTCCAGGACCTCTTCCGCCGGCTGTTCGGTGGGGGCATGGCTGACATTGTTTTGGAGAACCCGGACGACCCGCTGGAAACACCGATCGACATCGTCGCCCGCCCCCCGGGCAAGGAACTGCGGAGCATCGCGCTCATGTCGGGTGGCGAACGGACCATGACAGCCGTCGCCCTGCTGCTCGCGATCTTCCGGAGCAAGCCGAGCCCGTTCTGCCTGCTCGACGAAGTCGACGCGGCCCTCGACGAGGCGAACACGGCCCGGCTTACCGGCGTGCTGCGCGAGTTCGCGGCCACGTCGCAGTTCATCGTCATCACGCACGCCAAGCGGACGATGGCCGCCGCCGACGTGCTGTACGGCGTTACGATGCAGGAGAGCGGCATCAGCAAGCGCGTGGCCGTCCGCTTCGACGAGTTCACCGACGAGCGCCGGCAGGCGGCCTGACGTTGGCCGCAGTCGGGGAATCGCATTAGCTTGAACTCTGTCCAGCCGCCCGGACCGGGGATGCGATGTCGGTATTGCGCGGAGAAGTGGTCTACCTGTACGCGTTTGACGTGGGCAGCGAGATTCTGACCTCGAAGGTGGAATCGGAACTGGCGAAGCGGGCCGCGCCGTTTCAGATCCGCCGGCGTCAGCTCGCGCCGCCAGAAGTGTCGCTGTATCGGCCGCTGGTGGTCCATCCTACCGCGCCGGCCGGAGTGATCGGCAACAGACCGCTCGCCGCCGAAATCCACGTCTACGATATCGGCGTCATCACAGTCTCGCTGCGGCTCCGCGTCGAGGCCACAAGTATTGGCGAACTTCACGCGCTGCATCCGGGACGGGTTATGTCGCCGGACCTGGACGCTATCGCCCGCGGATTGTGTGAAGGTGTCCGCGCCGAACTGCGCGAGGCCGTCCGCGGCCCGGCCCACGACATCGCTCCCGAATCTTACACAGTGTTTTGCATGACCGACCTCGGCGGTGAGACCGCGGCCGACGATTGGCTGGCGGGGCATCGACCCCAGATTGCCGGCCTCTTGAATGACATCGACGCCCACACCCTGAGCATCGATCAGGTCGCCGAATCGCTCCGGCACGCCCGCTCGTTGGAGCACGGCGATGCCGTGGTCGTCGATTGGGACGCGGCCCTGGTCATCGACCTTTTTGGGCAACCGGACCCCGTCCTGTATGTTCTGGAACTGGCCAACCTGCAGCTCCTCGAGTGGCGGGCTCTGGATTCGATTCTCGATATTCACCTGAGTCGGGTGTACGACCTCGTCGGCCGGCCGTCGGGGCTCTGGGGCCGACCGCGGTCTTCCGCGCTCCGCGAGATGCGGCAGTTGCGCGTCGATGTCGCCCGCCTGGCCGACGAGGTGAGCAACATCACCAAATTCGTCGGCGACTGGTTTCTGGCCCGGGTCTACCTCGGGGCCCGCGAGCGATTCCACCTCGACGAATGGCGGGCCAGCGTCGAGCAGAGGCTCGGCCAACTCGACCGTCTTTACGGAGTCGTGCAGACCGAAGTAAACGAGCGACGCATGCTCTGGTTGGAAGTCATGATTGTCGTACTGATTCTCGTCGAGTTGCTCGCGTCACTCTGGCTGCGCCAGTGACGACTTCACAGCGTTCCACGATGTGTCGCCTGCCCCGGCCGCGTTCCACGCTCGCGATTCGTGACATCCGCGTTAGCTTCGCTCAAAGGTCTGGACAGAATCAGAGATTTCGCAGATGCCCCTCGCACCGGTGCCCGCCCGGCCCGGCTGACTCGAGGCAATCATGCGTCGACTATTATTGGGGCTCGGACTTTCCGCCTGTGTGGCATCTGTACTCCCGGCCGCTGAATCGCCTGCGCCGGCCCCGCTCACCGAGCAGGAAGTCCGCGAGTTGCGCGAGCGGCTGGACAAGCTCGAGAAGCAGGTCGAAGCCACGCGGACCGCGACGGAGACCAAACCTGCGGCTGACGCGGCCAAGCCGGCCGGCAGCGACATGAAGCCAGTCTGGGACAACGGTCTGTGGTTCCGGACGCCCGACAAGGACTTCAACATTCACCTCGGCGGGCGCATCCACGCCGACTCCGTCTGGTGGCGGCAGCCCGTCTATCTCAAAGGCCCGCCGCCCGGCAACGGCGGTATCCCGAACTCCAACCCCGGCGACGGCGTAGGCCCGCTCGACGACGGATTCTTCTTCCGCCGGGTCCGCATTCGCGCCGACGGCACGGTCTCGCAGCACGTCGAGTTCATGTTCGAGTACGACTTCGAGAACCTGAACCAGATCGCCTTCGACCACATGTGGGTTGGGCTGAAGGATCTTCCGGTGATCAACACGATCCGCATCGGCCAGATGAAGGTCCCCCAGGGCCTCGACATGATGGGCAACGATTACCACCTGACCTTTCTCGAACGCAGCGCCCTGTCCGACGCGTTCTGGACACTGTTCGCCCCGGGCGTCGAGATCGCGAACACGTACTTCGATCAGCACATGACGACGCAGTCGATGTTTCACCGCGCCGCGACCAATCAGCCTTACAACGGCTCGGACTTCGGCGACGGCGCGTATGCCTTCACGACCCGCGTCACCGGCACGCCGGTCTGGGAGTGCGACGGCCGGTACATGGTCCACCTCGGGGCGAACTACCAGTGGCGGCGCGGCGAGCCGGGCCGGAACGCTGGCGGTACGGGCAACGCCTTTGCCGACACGCAGAACGTCGTCCGCTTCCGCGACCGCCCCGAGTTGCGCGACGCCGTCGGCACCGGCGGAAACTCCGCCCGCTTCACCGATACCGGCTGGCTGATTACCAACGGCGTCTCCACGATGGGCCCGGAGTTCATGACGATCTGGGGCCCGTTCTCGGTCCAGGCCGAAGCGACATGCTCATTCGTCGACGGAGCCCGGCAGGTCTACCCGACTGCCGATTTCAACAAGGCCCGCGGCACGCCGATGTTCTGGGGCGGCTACGTACAGACGAGTTACTTCCTCACCGGGGAGAACCGCGGGTACGACCGGCGGTTCGGCTACTTCGACCGGCCGAAGATCCTCAACCCGTTCCGCTGGTATTGCGGTGACAATGTCCTCCAGTGCGGCGCGTGGGAGATGGCGTACCGGTTCTCCTACACCGACCTCAACGACAACGGCATCAGCGGCGGCCTGCTCTACGAGCACACCGTCGGCCTGAACTGGTATCTGCAGGACAACCTGAAGCTGCAATTCAATTACCTGAACATCCGCCGGGATGTCATCGAGCCGGCCAACAGCGGCACCGTCCACGCCCTCGGCATGCGGGCCGCGTTCTACTTCTGACCGCGAGCCTGACAATTGCGTCAGGTCGCAGTCTCGCGACACGCCGAGGGCCTCCGGGTATACAATTGGTCCGGAGTCGCCCGTCGAGGTGGTTTGGTGAAGATCCTGATCGTTGAAGACGATCCCGGCATCGGGAAGTCGCTGGCCCGGGGATTCGAGGAACACGGGCATGCCGTCGTGTGGGTCAAGGACGGCCGGCGTGGCCTGACCGAAGCCCAGTCACTCGGATTCGACGCCGTCATCCTCGACCTGATGCTGCCCGAGATGCCCGGCATCGCCGTGCTCCACGAATTGCGGGCGGCCGGCGTCCGCGTCCCGGTGATCGTGCTCACCGCCCTCGGATCCGTCGAAGACCGCATCGCGGGCCTCAATGCCGGTGCCGACGATTACGTCGTCAAGCCGTTCTCCTTTTCGGAACTGTTGGCCCGGCTCGACGCGGTCCTGCGTCGCTCGCAGACGAAGCCGGCCATGTCACTCTCGGCCGGCGACGTCACGCTCGACCTCACGAACCGGAAGGTCACCCGCGCGGGCGACGAAGTCACACTCACGCCCACCGAATTCAGCATCCTCGAACTGCTGCTGCGTCACGCGGGGCAGGTCGTGACCCGGCGGATGATCTGCGAGCACCTCTGGCAATCCGATTGGGAAGGCGCGACCAACGTCCTCGAAGTTCACATCAAACGGCTCCGCGGCAAGGTCGAGCGCGAGGGCTTTCCGTCGCTGATCCAGACCGTCCGCGGCCGGGGCTACGCCGTCCGTGCCTCGTAGCCGCTGGCCGCGCTCGCTGCGGTTCCGGCTCATGTTCTGGAACACGATGGCGATCGCCCTACTGCTCGTGCTGACATTGGTCGGCGTGCGGACCGGCCTGCGGCTCACGCTCGAATCCGAGCTCGACCGCCTGCTCCGCAACGACGCCTCGGAAGTGCTGCTCATCGTCGAGCGGTTTCAACCCGACTGGTCGGCCGTCGACGACGAGTTGAACCGCAAGGCCCGCAGCCACTCCGACAACGGCTGGTTCGGCCGGGTCATTGTCGACGATCAGGTCCTGGCTGCGACGCACAACGCCCCGGTGATCTTGATCCCACCGATCGGCCAGCCACTGTTCACCGTCGGCCGGCACCGCATGTGCGCCCGGACGGGCTCGATCGGCGTGTCCCGCGCTACCATCGTTGTCGGCACCGACTACGCCTTTGTGGACGAAGACGTCGACCGCCTGACCAGCATGCTGGTGCTGGCCGGCACGTTTGTGTCACTGATCACGCCGCTCATCGGCTGGTGGCTGGCCGGGCGAGCCACGCAACCGGTGGCCGAGATCATCGACACGGCCCAGCGGCTGCACCCCGAGCGGCTGGAAGAACGGCTGCCCGTCCGCGGCACCGGCGACGAGCTCGACCGCCTGAGCGAGACGATCAACGACCGGCTCGACGCGATCAACGACTACCTCGACCGCCAGCGAGAGTTCGTTGCCAACAGCGCGCACGAGTTGCGCTCCCCGCTGACGGCAGTGCGCACGGCCGTCGAGGTCGCGCTCGAGCGCGACCGGTCCCCCGAGGAGTATCGCGAACTTCTGGGTGAGTTGGCCGAACGATGCCAGGGCCTGAGCGACCTGATCAACCGCCTGCTCCTACTGGCTGAGGGCGACGGCGAAGCACTCGGGCCGGGCACAACGACCGCGGACCTGGGCCACGTCGCTCGGCTCTCCGTCGAAATGTTTCAGACCGTGGCCGAGCAGAAGAACGTGCAACTGCTTTCCGAGATCGCACCGGCCGTGGTGCGTGGCGAGCCGACCCACCTGGCCCAGATCGTCAACAACCTGATCGACAACGCGCTGAAGTTCACGCCGGCCGGGGGCATCGTCTCGGTCCGCGTGAGCGCGCAGAACGGCACCGCCCACCTGACCGTGGCCGACACCGGCCCCGGCATCCCGCGCAGCGACCTGCCGCGAGTCTTCGACCGGTTCTTTACCGGCGACCGCTCGCGCCAGCGCGACGGCAGGCCGGGCGGCACCGGCCTGGGCCTGAGCATCTGCCGGGCGATCACCGAACGGTACGGCGGCCAGATCGAATTACGCGCCAACTCCGCCGGCGGCACCACCGCAGCGATCTCGCTGCCACTGGCCGTTCACCTGCCTGCTTCGCGTCAATAGGGCCGCAGGTGAATCTCACCTCGGTCCCACGCTCTGCGTGGGAACGCTCTCCGACCGCTCCGCGGTCCGGCTCGCGCACGAGTGCCGCAACCGTGCGTCTGGCAGGGCGGGCGGGGGAGAATGCGACGATAGCAAGTACCCGCGGAGCGGGGCAGAAGCGTTCCCACGCAGAGCGTTTGAACGAGGAAACGATGAGCCCTTCAGTCATGGTAACAAAGGTAAATCCACTTCTCGGCGACAAAAGTCATTTCCAATCCTCGGCACTTGCCCACGTAAGCATCAAGAAGTGAGATCTGCGCGTCGCGAGTCGGCGCAAATACATACTCCTCGTTTGGTCCACCCCAAATACTGGCAGACACCAGAAAGTGCAGGCACGGCCCATCTTTCCATGCACGACAGACCTTAAACCCGTGTCGTTCGTCAACTACAACGTCATGCCTTGGCGACTTGGGATCATCGTCAACAAAGCTATCGACGAATGTTTGCAGCATTACCCGATTATCGCGAAAATACTCCAGGCCGGCCGGTCTCTTGCCGAGCCACACGCCGAGAAGTGCCAGAAGCGCCGACATGGTGGCGCCGAGAAAGAAGGTAGCGAAGGGTAGATTCCGCGTAACCACCGAAGCGGAAATGTCCTTGAGCTCTTGATGTAGAGTAACCAATGTCGTTTAGCCTTTCTGGTGACACTCGGCCGTCAAACTGGCCTCCGATTCAAAATGCCGGTCAGGTCTGGTGTATCCGTTTTCACTAGTCCTCTTTGCACTTCGCATTGCCGATTCCGGGCCCACCGGCCGGGCCGTTCGCTGCTGCCCGTCGAGGCCACCGAAGTGAGCTCCGCAGGCCAAGTTTCATTGTAACGCTACGTATTCGGCCAGCGTCTCTTGTTGACGAATGCGGGACGAGTCGGCGTGTTCCGCGCCCTTCGCGAATGCCTTTGCCCGGCTGACTGCACGATTGATCAAGTGGCACACTGGGCCGAAGTCAGGACGTCAGGTGCGGTGGTCCATCCGGCGCACTACTGTGTACCGTGCCCACCACTAGTAATCTCCGAACACTTGCCTGAAAATGTGCCGTTTTTGCCTCGTTGGGAGGGAGGCCGGACCTCACTACGCTCGTCGAATCAGATTCGTGACAGAATTTTCAGGCAGTGCGCATTGACCTGGCGATCGGGCGCCTCCGATCGCCGAGGTCCATGACGCATGAGATTAAGTTCCAGCCGCTGCCGAACCATCCGTCTCTGTCGCCTGGAAGACCGGATCACTCCGGTGTCCGGTCAGTTGGACCCGACGTTCGGCGCCGGCGGAATCGTAACCACGCACATTGGCTACGCATCGTCAGACACCGGCTATGACATCGCAACCGACGCGACCGGAAATGTGCTGGTGGCGGCGACCGTGGACAACGGTAGCGACACCGACATCGCCGTGATTCGTTATTCCTCGGCCGGGGCCCTGGATACGACCTTTGGCATCGGCGGCATCGCAAAGTTCGCAGTGAAGGCATCGGCCGACGACGTACCGTTCGACATCACCGTCGATGCGTCGAACCGCATCATGGTCGCGGGATCGACAGGCGGTGCTTTTGGATCCAACCGGGATGGATTCGTCGCTCGATTGACCAGTGCCGGCGCACTCGATCCCACCTTGGACGGCGATGGAATTCTGGTCATGGACTTCGGCAGCAACAATGACATCGCCGTGGCTGCCCGGGTGGACGCCGTCAGTCGCCTCGTCGTCGCCGGGACGACAACCGCCAACGACTGTATCGTTTGGCGCATGAATGCAAACGGCGAATTGGATAACAGCTTCGATGACGACGGAAAGATGGCAGCCACATTTGCCACCTGTTCCGACATGACGCTGGACTCGACGGGCCGAATCATCGTCGGAGGCGACGCCGGCTCCAGTCTGGCAGTCGCGCGGATTACCGATACCGGGATCCTGGACACGACATTCGATACGGACGGTAAACAGTCATTCAACTTTGGCGGCAGTTCGGTCAGCGGCGGTTCTGTGGCTATCGATTCATTGGACCGCGTGATCGTGGGCGGAACTTCCTTATCCACGAACAACGATTTCGCCGTGGCCCGCCTGACGACGGCCGGTGCACTCGACACGACCTTCGATACCGACGGTCTTAAGACCATTGCAGTCGGCACGCTCAGTGACGTGGCCCGCGCGGTGACAGTGGATTCGGCCGATCGCATTCTGATTGCCGGCACGATCAGTGCAACATCGACCACCACGGACATCGGCATCGTTCGCCTGAAATCGACCGGCGCACTCGATACCGCGTTCAGTACGGACGGCAAGCAAACAATCTCATTCACGGGTACGGACAATGGCAATGCAATTGCCTTGGACGCCACCGGCCGTATCCTCGTGGCCGGTGATACCTCAGCATCGACAATCACCCTGACATACGATGTCGCGGTGGCGCGATTGACCGCGGCTGCCGGCGCCCTGGACACCACGTTCAACACCGACGGCAAATTGACCACCGAACTCCTGGGTTTGACGAGGGCTTATGGTCAGGCGTCCGCCATCGACAGCCAAGGCCGAATCGTTGTCGCGGGCTACGCATTCAACGGAACCAATGACGATGTCGCCGTTCTACGTTACACCAGTGCCGGGATGTTGGACCCGACATTTGGCGGCGACGGCATCATCACATTCAGCTTCGGCTCGTCTGACGACTGCGCGTATGCCGTGGCAATAGACGCATCGGACCGAGTCATTGTCGCAGGCCAGTACGACAACGGCACAACAAGGGACGCCGCCGTGGCCCGTATCACGGCGACCGGGGTTCTGGACACAACATTCAGCGGCGATGGAAAACTCACTTTTGCGTTTGGCTCAACCAGTGATTCGGCCAATGCCATTGCTTTGGATTCGTTTGGAAAAATAGTCGTGGCGGGCACGACTGGTAACTTTGGCAGCGGCGATATGGCCATCGCCCGCATCACCACGGTCGGTGCATTGGATACAACGTTCAGCGGCGACGGAAAGCTGACCATAGATTTCGGCACTTTCCACGACGTGGCAACCGGGGTGGCCGTTGATTCGCTCGGCCGCATCGTCGCTTCCGGGTACCAATTCACCAACGGAGTCGGATACGATTTCGAGATTGCCCGGATCGGCAGCACGGGCGTGCTTGACACCACCTTCGACTCCGACGGCAAGCAAACCGTCAACTTCGGAACACACGATGCCATCGCCAACGCGCTGGCGCTGGATGCCAACGATCGGCCGATCATGGCCGGACAGACCGGAAACGATGTGGGTGTCGTCCGGCTCACGACCGCCGGCGCCTTCGACATTTCATTCGACGGTGATGGGCTGGCTTCATTTAGTTTCGGCCCGTTTTCGACGGAACAGGCATTGGGCGTCAAGGTAGATTCCAGCGGCCGAATCGTCCTTGCCGGAAACACAGACTTCGATTCTTTCGTGGCACGGTTCACCGGCACCGGTGCGCTTGATTCCAGTTTCGACTACGACGGCAAGCGGACGCTGGTGATTGGCAGCGCGGAAAGCACCGCCAATGCCCTCGCTGTCGACAAGTCAAATCGGGTAGTTGTCGCCGGCGTGAGTCAGAGATTCTCCGGCGAAGGCCAGGTGGCCGTGGCGCGTTTCATCGGCGATGCGCCGGCAAGTGTCGCGCAAGTCAAGGTGAATGACGGCTCGGCCCAGCGATCGCGAGTCACGAATTTGACTGTAACCTTCGATCAAACTGTGACGCTGCCGCCCAACCCGGCCGATGCCTTCCAACTGAAGCGACAGAACGACAACAGTAATGTGGCACTCGACGCAACTTTAGTCGGAGATTCCGTCACCTTAACGTTCACCGGCGGTCCGGTTGAGTTCGGTAGCTTGGCCGACGGACGCTACACGTTGATCGTTCTGGCTTCCAAGGTCAACGGGGGCACATTCGACGGCGACGGCGATGGCATTGCAGGAGATGATTATGTGTTGGCGTCTGCGGCATCCCCCAATCCGCCGACCAACATTTTCCGCCTTTTTGGCGACGCCGACGGCAACGGGCAGGTCACCTCCAGCGACTTCCTCGCCTTTCGCCTTGCATTTCTAACAACGAGTCCGGCGTTTGATAGTAATGGGAACGGGCAGGTCGATAGTGGAGACTTCCTTCAATTCCGCCTGCGCTTTCTTCAATCCGTTTGAGTAGGGTGATTTCTGGTTTCTTCGGTCGCCGCAGCCGACGCATCGCCGATTGCAGGCCCGGTCGGCGGGCCGTCTGCTATTACCGCTCAGGGTCGCCGGGGACCAATACCCGTTGCGACCGCACGTTCTCAGCCGGCGTCGTTGTCCAAGGCCTATTTGGCGTAATCGGCGTTCTGGGCGAGATTCGTCGTCCGTCCGACGGCACGATTGAGCACGTGGAACACCCCGCCGAGAACCTGAAGAACGCCTGAATCGCCGCCAGTGTTCCGAACCGTTCCCCTATTGCTGACAGGTGTGTCAGGCCAACACCCGAACCTGTCGAAATAGTCATCCTCCCGGCCCACCCTGTCGGCATTGTCACGTTGGTGTCGTTACTCGCTTGATGGCGGGCGCGTAGCATGGTCGAGTCTTAAATGCCCCCCCGCCCTCCCCATCACGAATTGAATCATGTCACATACCGAATCCATGCCCGACAACGTGGCCCGCGAACCGCTGGAGCACGGCTGGGGCTCCGTCCTCAAGTCGTGGCGGTTTGACCTCATCAGCGGCTTCCTCGTCTTCCTCATCGCGCTGCCCTTGTGCCTGGCGATCGCGAAGGCGAGTTCGTTTCCGCC
This sequence comes from Gemmataceae bacterium, assembly GCA_019694755.1. GTDB lineage: Bacteria > Planctomycetota > Planctomycetia > Gemmatales > Gemmataceae > JAIBBI01. The sequence continues at coordinate 969 of JAIBBI010000104.1, read as the reverse complement.
CATCGCGGGCCTGATGACTGCGGTCGTCGGCGGCATGGTGACTGTCTTCATCAGCGATTCGGAGCTGACGATCAAGGGCCCCGCGGCCGGGCTCATCGTCATTGTCGCCGAGTGCGTCGCGTCGTTCGCGCACGAGTTCGGCGCGGGCCTGCCCGAACACGAAGCCATGATGATCGGCTACCGCATGGCGCTGGGCGTCGGCGTCGCATCGGGGATATTGCAGGCCCTGTTCGGCCTCGCCCGGCTCGGGAAGATCAGCGACTTCTTCCCCCGGGCCGCCGTTCACGGGATGCTCGCCTCCATCGGCATCATCATCTTTTCCAAGCAGGCGTATGTCGTGATGGGCGTTGACGCCCCGAAAGACACGACGCCGCTCGGGCTGCTGCTCGCGATGCCGGCCCACGTCACCAAATTGAATCCGGAAATCGCCCTGATCGGATTTGTGAGCCTCGTGATCCTTTTCGGCATGCCGCTCCTGAAATGGAAATGGGCGAAGATGATCCCGTCGCCGATGCTGGTGCTGCTGGTCGCGCTGCCGATGGGGCGGTTCTTCGACCTCGAGCACGAACACACCTACCTGTTCTCCAACGGCTTCTTTTCGGAGGGGGCGGGCCGGTTTGCCGTGGGCCCGCGGTTCCTCGTCGACATGCCGGAGGTCCTGTCCAACCCCTCCTCCGCCTTCGCGTTCCCGGACTTTCACGGGCTGTTCACGCTGACGGGGCTCAAGTTCCTCGCCATGTTCGCGATCGTGGGTAGCCTCGAATCGCTTCTGAGCGCGGAAGCGATCGACATGCTCGACCCCTGGCGGCGGAAGACCAACTTCAACCGCGACCTCCTCGGCATCGGCGCCGCCAACACGCTGGCCGCCTCGCTGGGCGGATTGCCGATGATCTCCGAGATCGTCCGGAGTTCCGCGAACATCAACAACGGCGCGCGGACCCGCGGGGCCAACTTCTTCCACGCGGCGTT
>JAIBBI010000256.1 GCA_019694755.1 Gemmataceae bacterium | reverse complement strand
GGATTCTTCGAGGCCTTCGTCGAGGATGGTCACACCGTGGTGCTTCTCGAGCATGGCGGCGACGCCGCGCATCATGAGGTTGGCGCGGGCGCGGTCGGGCTCGTCGACTTTCACGGGCTGGAAGCGGCGCTTGAGGGCCGGGTCTTCCTCGAACGACTTCTTGTACTCGGCGAAGGTGGTGGCGGCGATGGTGCGGAGTTCGCCGCGGGCGAGGGCAGGCTTGAGGAGGTTGGCGGCATCGCCCATGCCGGCCTGGCCGCCCGCGCCGATGAGGGTGTGGGCTTCGTCGATGAAGAGGATGACCGGCGTGGGCGACGACTGGACTTCCTGGATGACCTGCTTCAGACGGTTCTCGAATTCACCCTTCACGCCCGCGCCGGCCTGGAGCAGGCCGAGGTCGAGCGAGCGGAGCGAGACGTTCTTGAGCGGCTCGGGCACGTCGCCGGCGACGATCCGCTGGGCGAAGCCCTCGACGACGGCGGTCTTGCCGACGCCGGCCTCGCCGACGAGGATCGGGTTGTTCTGCCGGCGGCGGGTGAGGATGTCGATGACCTGGCGGATCTCAAAATCCCGGCCGACGACGGGGTCCATCTTCCCGCTCTTGGCCTGCTCGGTGAGATTCTGCGTGAACTGATCGAGGCCGGGCGTCTTGGTGTCGGCCCGCGGCGCGCCAGGAGCACCGGACGCCGCGCCCGCGCCGCCGGCGGTGAGTGCGCTGTCTTCACGCTCTTCGACGGAGTCGGAGACAATCTTGCGGAACTCGAGGATGAGCTGCTCGGAGGGCACCTTGCCGAACTCGGGAGCGCTGGCCTTGAGCCGGGAGCCCATCTTGGTGTCGTTCAGCACAGCGGCGAGCAGGTGGCCGGAGCGGATCTTGCCGACGCCGAACTCGAGCGAGGCGATGGACCAGGCTTCGCGCATGGTGTCCATGACTTCGAGGGAAAACGACGGAGCCTTGCCGTTGCCGGTGCGGAAGGTGTTGAGGCTGTTGTCGAGCTGGCGCAGGGCCTTGGCGGGGTCGGCCTCGAAGCGGGTGAGGATGGAGCGGAGGTCGCCGTTATCCATTTCGAGGAGGCGGAGGAACCAGTGCTCGATCTCGACTTCAAAATTGGTCTTCGAGAGGCAGAGCCCGGCCGCGGACTCGAGTGTCCGGCGGCAATGCGAATTCAGTTTGCCCAGCAGGGACTTCATGTTCACGTTGGCCACGGTGGGAGGTCTCCGGGATGGTTGTGTGTACGGTGACGGGATCGAGGATTACGGGTGGTCGAAGGTCAGTTCGCGGATGTCGAGGATGCCGACGAGGTCGTCGCCGGCGAGGAAGGTCTTCTGGCCTTTGCCGCGGACGGGCACGCCTTCGCCGCCGGTCCAGTCGGTCTTCCGGCCCAGCTTCACTTCCTCGTCTTCGTGTTCGTAGCTGAACGGGTAAAGGGCCGAGAGGAACACCGCGCCGTTCTGGCCGTCGATGAGTTCGAGGTGGGCCGGCATCCAGTACAGGTCGCGGGGGAACTTCGGCGGGTTCGCGGTGATCGACTTCACGTGAGCGAGCGGCACCCAGTAGTAGCCCTTGTGGTTGCAGACCTCGAGGATCGGGGCGAGCAGGTCGTCGCAGTCGCAGAAGCCGTCGAACGGCTTGCCGTTGAGCGTGCCCGGGATCATCACCGGCGGGTGGTTGGCGAGCAGGGCGGCGGCCTCGCCGGCCTTCTCCGCGCGGAGCAGGTTGATGGCCTCGATGCGCTTCGCGCACTCGTCGGTCAGCGGGCCGAACGTGCCGGCGAGCGTGCCGCGGGTGAACACGTCGCGGCGGGCCTGCTCGTGAACGACGAGGAGCCGGTAGCCGTCCATGGTCGAGTTGATTTCGGATTCGGGGTAGACGACGAGGTCGCCCTGCCGGCCGGCTCGGACGAGATCGCCGACGAATAGCGACATTTCGAAGAGGAAGAGCCGCTTGCTGACGTCGGTGGGGTTGCGTTTGACTTCGTCGATCTGCTGGGTGACGGCCTCGGCCAGCTTGCCGGCCTTGAAAAGTTCACTGGCGGTCGTTGCCATGGTCGCGCTCTCCGGTGTCGAATGCCGTGCGGTATTCCTACCTAAAGAAGGGGCGATGTGGTAGGATCGGGTACCGAAGATGTCCTTTTTCCGGTTGCTGTTGATCGGCACGATCGGCTCCGGCCTGGCCGGCGGGGGCCGCGCTGGCGACCCGGCTGCTGTCGAGTTCTTCGAGAGCCGGGTCCGACCCGTGCTCGTGGAGCATTGCCACGCCTGTCACTCGGCCACGAAGTCGAAGGCCGGGCTGCGGCTCGATTCGCGGGCCGGGCTGCTGAAGGGCGGCGACTCCGGCCCGGCCATCGTGCCCGGCGACCCGGGGAAAAGTCGGCTCATCGCGGCCATCAAGTACGGCGACGTCGAGTTGCAGATGCCGCCAAGGGCGAAACTGCCCGACCGCGCCATCGCCGACATCGAATCGTGGGTGAAGAACGGTGCGGCCTGGCCGGACGACGGCAAAGCGGCAGATGCCGGGCCCGAGAAGTTCGACCTCGCGGCGCGCAAGAAGGCGCACTGGTGCTGGCAGCCGGTTAAGTCGCCGACGGTGCCGAAGGGCGACCGCGATCCGATCGACGTGCTGATCCGCGAAAAGCTCTCGGCCGGGGGGCTCGCGCCGTCGCCGGCTGCGGATGCGGGCACGCTGCTCCGCCGGCTGAGCTTCGCACTGACGGGGCTGCCGCCGACGGCGGAGGAAGTCGAGCAGTTCATCAAGTCGCCGGACCGGCAGGCGGCCGTCGACCGGATGCTGGCCAGCCCGCGGTTCGGCGAGCGCTGGGCCCGGCACTGGCTCGACCTCGTGCGGTATTCCGAGACCCGCGGCCACGAGTTCGATTACACGCAACCCAACGCCTGGCAGTACCGCGATTACGTGATCCGTGCGCTGAATGCCGACGTGCCGTACGACCAGTTCGTACGCGAGCATGTGGCCGGGGACCTGCTGCCCGATCCGCGACACGGGCCGGGCGGGATCAACGAGTCGGTGCTGGCGACGGGCTTCTGGTGGCTCGGCGAGCAGGTGCATTCTCCGGTCGAACTCCGGCTCGACGAGGCCGACCGCGTCGACAACCAGATCGACGTGTTCGGCAAGACGTTCCTTGGCATCACGCTGGCGTGCGCCCGCTGCCACGACCACAAGTTCGATGCGATCTCGACGGCCGACTACTACTCGTTCGCTTCGGTGCTGGCATCAAACTGTTTTCGCCAGACCCGGTTTGAGACGGAGTTCGCGGAGCGCGAGGCCGCGAACAAGCTGCTCGGGCACCGCGCGGCCTCGGCGGCCGGGCGGCATGCCGCGCTCGGCGAACTATTGGCGAAGGCTATCGCCGACGCGCCGGTGACGGTGCGCGGCGCACCCCGGCGGACGCCCGACTCGGTCGTGATCGTCGATTACCAAACGGTGAAGCCGGCCGAGTGGCTGCCCGACGGCGTCGGCATCGTGAGCGTGCGGCCCGGCGACTGGCTGCCCGGTGCGCCGATCGCGACCGAGCACGCGGCCGCCGCGGACCCGGCATGGTTCGACCATTCCGTCCATAAAGAGAGCCAGGTCGAGCCGGGCGACCTCGGCAAGGTCACGCGGGCCGGGCGAAGCATCCGCACGCCGAGCGTGATGCT
>JAIBBI010000255.1 GCA_019694755.1 Gemmataceae bacterium | reverse complement strand
GATCTTCGGCGTGTCGTCTTCGGCAAACAGGATGTTGGCGGGCTTCAGGTCGCGGTGGATGACGCCACACTCGTGGGCGTGCTGGACGGCGAGGGCGAGGTGCTGGACGAGCGCGGCCGCGTCGCGGGGCGGCTGGGGCCGGTTGCCGACCCGGGAATGGAGCGTGCCGCCGGGAAGGTATTCGAGCGCGACGAACGGCTGGTGCTGGTGCCGGCCGATGTCGTAAATCTGGACGATATTCGGGTGGCCGAGCTTGGCGACCGCTTCCGCTTCGGTCTGAAACCGCCGCATTGCCTCGTCGGAAATGCCGACGCCGAACCGGACCATTTTGATGGCCGCCCGGCGTTTCAGGCGATCATCGACCGCCTCGTAGACGATGCCCATTCCGCCGCGACCGATCTCGCGGACGATCCGGTACGGCCCGATCGGCCCCTCCGGCAGCGAAAACGCCGCCCGGGCCGCATTCAGGGCGGCCTGACTGACGCGCCCCGATTTCGGCGGCAGTGAAGGGATACTACGCACGACGGCGGTCGGCCGATCGGCAATATCGACCGCGGACGAATCGACGCTGGCATCGCGCAACGACATGACGGAAAAAGCTCGGACCGGGCCGCAGCCCCAGGGGGGATCCGCTCAAGCATAGGTCACGAAACCGCTGTCCGCTGTCCGCGATCCGCTTTCCGCCAGAAAATGCCGACGCGGGTCAGCCGCTGGCCATCGGCAATCGGCCAATCCGCTATCCGCTATCCGCTCTCCGCCAGAACGGGCCGACAACAGTCGGCCGTCGGCCCAACCGGCACCAACCGCCTGCACCTCTACTCTTGCAACCCGAACTCTGGAATCTCGCCCCAACCTCGGACTCCTGCAATCCTACTTCTGCATTCTGACTTCTGACTTCCCGCTCTCCGACCTCTCCATTCTGCAATCTGGAATCCGCAATCTGCAATGGCTCTTCACGCCGGAGGCGTCGAAGGTCAATTGCCCGGGTTAAGCGGTACTCCGCGCGACGCCGGGACCGCCCATGCTTCCCCCTCCGACATCCCGCAGGGATCGAAGGGAGGCAGCCGCTCGCCGCTAAATCACCTGCAAGAACCGCAGCCGGAACTGGAGAAAATCGCTGGGCCCCACGACTCCATCGCCGTCGGCGTCGAAGATGGGGTTGTTGGCGCTCAGCCCGAGTCGGAAGGCCAGGAAGTCCGTGGAGTCGACCCGGCCGTCTCCGTTGCTATCGCCGTAGAGGCGGAAAAGGCCGTTCTGCGGGGTGCCGGCCAGCGTGTAATCGTCGCCGGGGGTCACGTCGCCGTTGCCGTCGAGGCCGCCGGGGATCGCCGCCGCCAGCACTTGCAGCGTGTACCGGCCGTCGGGCACCGGCGTTGCGCCTGTGAAGGTCAGCGTGGCCGAAGTCCCGGACGTCGTCACCGTGTACGTGAGGGCCAGGCCATCGCTTTGCCGGGTGACGCGGAACGGATTGCCCGAGAGGTCGAGTACCCGGTCGAAGGTCACTGTCAAAGAGTTCAAGCGCGTCCGCTGGGCCGCGCCGCCGTTGATGGTCACGCCCGCCACCGTCGCGGGCACGTTCTGATTCTCGTACGCGCCGATGTCCGTGGCTTTGCCCCGCACGCGGGCGAACCCGGTGCCGCGCACGTCGTTGGTCAGGTTGGCGGGGTTCGCGCCGGCGCTGATCAGCGGGCTGGTGAGGAGTGGGACATAGCTGCCGTCGAGTTGCGGCGGCGTGCCCGTCGGGATGTTGCCGCCCTGATCGACGTAGCCGAATCCGAGGGGCGATCCGATCAGGCTGCGCGAGGCCTTTACGCCGCTTGCGCTGATGTCCGGCGCTTCGTTGTCGCTGTTGCCGGTAACGACGGTGCTTTCGAGCGTGACGGAGTTGGCCCAAATGCCGCCGCCGGGACTCGATGTCCCGGTGAATAGCGATGCACTGTTGCCGACGACGGTGCAATTCTGCAGGAGCGCAGAGCCGGACAGCGACAGCGCGCCGCCGGACCGGGCCGAGTTACCTGCGAACAAGCAGTTACGGGCGGTGAACGAGGTACCAGTGAATTGGATCGCGCCGCCGTCGGCGCGGTCCGAGGGCGCGGAGTTGCCGGTGAAGGAGCAGCCTTCGAGCAGGATGCTACCACCGTCGAGATAGATCGCGCCGCCGAACGCCGCCTGGAAGCCGGATGCGACCGAGTTGCCGACGAAGGTCGAATCGCGGATGGTCGCCGTGCCGACCGCGATCGCGCCGCCGGCGATCGTCACCGAATTCCCCTCGAATTGGCAGCGTTCCACAAGCAGCACACCGTTCACGTTGATCGCGCCGCCGAACGCCGACGGGTAGAACGCCCTGTTGCCGATGAAGTTGCAATCGCGAACCGTGAGTTGCCCCGTCCCATACACCGCGCCCTTTTGCACGGCCGCATTCGAGCTATCGGTGTCGCGGATCGTCAGCCGTTCGAGCGTGAGGTTCTTCCCCTCCAGCGCGCGGCCCGTGGGCCGCGTGATCGCGAGTTGGGCCGCGCCGGGGCCGATGATGGTCATGCCGTCTTCGAGGATCGGCAAGTCGCTCGTCAGCGTGATCGTCCCGGCGACCAGCGGCGCGAACGTGATGCTGTCGGTCGCGAGATTCGCCTTTGCGTCGAGCACGGCCTGGCGGAGCGAGCCCGCGCCGCTGTCGAGCGTGTTGGTGACGACGAAGTTGATCGGCGTGTAGACGGCGACGTTGAACGAGCCGACTTGCTCGGCCGGCGCGGTCACGCCGTTGATGTTGGCCACCTGACCGGCCACCACGCGCACGGTGTAGGCGCCGTTGTCGGGTGTGTCCCACGAGCCGCCCGGCGGCGTGAAGTGGTACGTGGCCACGCGCGGCGAGCCGTTGCCGGCCACGTCAACGCCGTCGAAGATGGGCACGGCCGAGAACCCGCCCGGCCCCTCGACGACGATGTCGCCGGTGCCGAGGCTGCCGACCGCGATCCCGGCCGCGTCGAAGTACTTCACCGTGACCGTCTGCGTCGTCGCACCGTATGTAGAAACGTCCGGCGTGACGTCCTGACCGACGGGGATCTGCACCACACCCTCGGCCGCCCCGATATCCGCCGCCGCCCCGACGACGCGCGGGAACCCGACGCCGCGCTGGTCGTAAAGCAACCCGGCCGGGTTCGACCCCGCATCGATGGCCGGGCTCCCCGGCAGCAACAGACAAGTCATCGACTGCCCCCCGTTGTCGCGGAGAATATCGATCAGCGGATCGACGTTGAGGAGGTTGTTGGAGCCGGTCAGGAATGCGCCGGAGGTGTTACCGATCAGGCAACGATTGATCGTGATCGGAGCGGTCGTCCCGGATTCAATGTCGGGAACATTGGCCGAGAGGTGGTTAGCAATGATGGTACTTTCCATGGACATGTTGGAAGAGAGGGCGTAAATCCCCCCAACCCCGTCTGTCGCGTGATTTCCGGAAATGGTGCAGTTTTTCAACTGCTGCAGTGCGCTGCCATTCATTGCTAGCGCACCGCCAGTGATCGCACGGTTCCCCGAAAACGTGCTGTTTGAGATAGTAACCGTAGATGTCGACAACGCTAAGAGCCTATCCCAGAACCTTCGCCGCGGAGTAGGTGATGTGTGCGCAGGCGAGGTGGATCATGGCGAGGTAATTGGCTTCTTTCTTTTCCCAGCGGATCAAGAGTCGTCGAAATCGGTTCATCCACG
>JAIBBI010000103.1 GCA_019694755.1 Gemmataceae bacterium | reverse complement strand
CCAGGGCGGCCAGCGACATCGGGATCACGTAGTCGCGGTGGCCGGTGCCGTGGCTGGGGTCGACCAGGATCGGCAGGTGGCACACCTTCTTCACCGGCGGGATGATCGAGAGGTCGAGCGTGTTGCGCGTGTGGTCGGCGAAGGTCCGCACGCCGCGCTCGCACAGGATGACCTTGCTGTTGCCCCCGGCCATGATGTACTCGGCCGCCATCAGCCATTCGTCGAGCGTGGCCGACATGCCGCGCTTCAGCAGCACGGGCTTGCGGGTCCGGCCGACGCGCTTCAGCAGGCTGAAGTTTTGCATGTTGCGCGTGCCGATCTGGATCACGTCGGCGGCCTGCTCGACGGCATCGACGTACTCGGTGTCCATTACCTCGGTGACGATGCCGATGCCGGTCTTGTGCCGGGTGCGGACGAGGATGTCGAGCCCTTCGGTGCCGAGGCCCTGGAACGAATACGGGCTGGTCCTCGGCTTGAACGCGCCGGCGCGGAGCAACCGCACGCCCTGCGACATCAGGAACTCGGCCGTGCGGAGGATCTGGTCTTCGCTTTCGACGGAGCACGGGCCGGCGATGACGGTGAAGGTCTCGGGGCCGACGCTGGCCTGCGGCAGGCCGATGACGGTGTCGGCCGGGTGCATCTCCCGGCTGGCGAGCTTGTACGGCTTGGTGATGCGGATGAGCTGCTCGACGCCGGGCAGCATCTCGATGGCCCGGCCGTCGTAATCGCCGGTGTAGCCGGTGATGCCGATGGCAACGCGGGTGGGCCCGGGCAGCCGGTGCGCGGTGAGCTGGCGCTGCTCGACGTATTCGATGACGTGCCGGATCTGGCGATCCGACGCGCCGGGGGCCATCACCACAAGCATGAAAACCGGCTCCGGGGCGGAACATTTACTATGGCAGATCGGCCCGGATCAGGCCAGTCGGCTCATGGAGGGTTAACCGTGCGGGTGGGCCGGGGATCACGTCGGCGGGGGCGGATTCTCGTCGTCGGGCGGGGCGATCGCGTCGCCGATGATGGGAAGTTCGTGCGGATCGCCGGTGGCGACCCGCCGGCGGAAGTAGGCATAGGCGAAGGCCCCGCCCGCGGCCGCCAGCACCAGAATGATGACGAGATACCGCAGGGCGTTGACCTTGTGCTCGACGTGCTGGTACAGCGACAGGAACGAATCGGTGAACCAGTAGCTGAGGCCGAACAGGATCGTGACGCCGGGAATGGCGTAGAGTCCGTCGGCGATAACGAAGCGGGCAACGGGCATGCGGAGGACGCCGGCCATCACGAAGATCGGGGCGCGGACCCCGGGCAGGAATCGGGCCCCGAGGAGGATTTTCACGCCGTACTTGTGAAAGTTGTCCTCGATCTCCTTGCGCTTCGCGGTGCTGAGCAGACGGTGCTTTACCCAGCCGATGTCGAGCAGTCGCCGACCGCCCATCCGGCCGATGACGTACAGGATGCTGTCGGACAGGATCACGCCGGCGTAGCAGACCGGCAGCATGAAGTACCAGAACGGGTGGGTCACGGGGTTCTGGTTGGCGGCGTGCCCGGCCGCGACGCCACCCATGATCACGGGCAACTCTTCGGGGATCGGCGCTCCGAACCCGGCGGCGATGAGCGACCCGAAAATCGCCAGGTATTGCCAGACACCTTCGGTCACGAACCCACACCCCGTAGCGGAACGGCGGCCCTGTCCCGCTAGTATCCGGCCGGGGCCGCCGGATTTCAACCGCGGATGGGTTCTGGACCTTTGGCCCCGGATCGGGTACCCTCTCCGCATCCCGCCGACTGTCGCTCCCCACCGAGTCGCATCGATGTTCGTGTTCCTTTGCAGCGCCTTGCTGGCCGGCGCGCCGCCCGTCGTCCCGGGCCACGACCGGACCGGCGACGGCGAGTTGCTGCTCGGCGAACTGGGCTGCATCAACTGCCACGCGGCCGACCCGGTCACGACCGCCCGACTCATTCCGAGGCCCGGCCCGATCCTGACGGGCATCGGCTCGCGGGTCCGGCCCGGGTGGATCGCCGCGCTCGCGGCCGACCCGGGCGCGGTGAAGCCGGGTACGACCATGCCCAACGTGATGGGCCACCTGCCTGCGGAAGAGCGGACCCGCGTCGCGTCGGCGATCGAGGCGTTTCTTGGAGCCGGCAAGCGGCCGGCAGGCAAGGACGCCGACCCGGCGGCCGTGACCCGCGGCAAGACGCTGTTCCAGGAGGTCGGCTGCGCGGCATGCCACGGCGAGCAGGTATCTGGCGCGGTGCCGCTGGGCGATCTGGCGAAGAAGTACACGGCCGGGACGCTCGCCGGCTTTTTGCAGAAGCCGCTCGACCACCGGCCCGCGGGCCGCATGCCGACCTTGGGCCTGAATGAAAAGGAAGCGGCCGACATTGCCGCGTACCTCGCTCCGACGGCCGGGACTGAGCCCGCGACGGCCGCGCCCGATACCGCCCTGGTGGCCGAGGGTCGCAAGCAGTTCGCGAGTCTGGGTTGTGCTTCGTGTCATGAGTTCGAGTCGGGCGGGTCATTTGTGCGGTCGACAATGCAGGCCCCGGAGTTGGCGAAGTTGGCGGGTGACCGCGAGTGCCGGCCTGCGAAGTGGGATCTGACGCCGGCGCAGCGGGCCGGGCTGAAAGGCGCACTCGGCGAGATATCGAGACCTCGTGAACTCTCGGCAAGTGAGTCGCTGAAGCGGATGCTGGCCGCGCTGAACTGTTACGCCTGCCACCGCCGCGACGGCATCGGCGCGGGCGGCCCGGTAGCAGTGCCGGAGGAAGACGACGGCCGGCCGGACAAACCGATCAGTGCCGATGAGTTGTTCCGCTCGACCATGCCCGAATTCGGCGACGAGGGCCGGGTGCCGCCGACGCTTGACGGCGCGGGCCGGAAGATTCGGGCGTCGTACTTGCGGAAGATGTTGGCGGAGGGCGCTCACGACCGGCCGTACATGAAGACGCGGATGCCGGGCTTCGGCCCGGCCCAGGCGGCGACGCTGACACGATTGCTTGAGTCGGCCGACGGCGCGAAGCCCTCAAAACCCGCCGCGACGAGCGTCGAGGCGATCCGGGCGGAAGGGCGGGTGCTGGTCGGCACCGGCGGCCTGGCGTGCGTGAAGTGCCACAACTTCAACAAAGAGAAAGCCGAGGGCGTGCCCGGCATGGATCTCACGATCATGGCCCAGCGGGTCCGCCCCGAATGGTTTCATGCGTACATGCGCGACCCGCAGGCGATCCGGCCCGGCACGCGGATGCCGAACGCCTGGCCGAAAGAGGGGCCGAGTGCCATTGCCGACGTGCTCGGCGGCGACAGCGATCGGCAGATCGAGGCGATCTGGGCTTACCTCGCGGATGGCACCCGAGCGGCCGTCCCGACCGGGATCGGCAACCGCCGATCAGTCGAGTTGAAGCCCCAGGGCGAGCCGATCCTCCAGCGCGGCTTCTTCGAGTATGCCGGGGCGCGGGGCATCGTCGTGGGGTATCCGGAGAAGGTGAACCTGGCGTTCGACGCCGAGCAGTGCCGGCTTGGCGCGGTCTGGCAGGGCGCGTTTGTCGATGTGGGCGGTCAGCGGCGCGACCGCGGCGGGCGGTTCGAGCATCCGCTCGGCACGGCAGTGCGCGTGTTCCCGCCCGGCCCGGCCTGGGCGGTGCTGAATGACCCCGCGATGGCCTGGCCCGCGCAGTCGGCCGACACGAAGTTCCGCGGGTACGAGTACGACCCGGGCCGCCGGCCGATCTTCAAGTACGCGGTGGGTGGCGCGACCATTGCCGATGTGACCGTCGCGGCCGTGTTCGACGGCAAAGCGGGCTTCACGCGGACGATGTCGCTGGCGGACGTGCCTGCGGGACTTTCGTTCCGCGTCGCTGTCGGGACGATCACCCGCCGGGACGATGGCTGGTACTCCATCGACGGCGCGTTGCGCGTCCGCCTGCGCGGCGGGTCGGCGCGGATTCGGGGCGATGCCCCCCGGCAGGAGTTGATCGTGGACGTGGCGGGCACAAAGGAACTCGTGGAAGACCTGTCATGGTGACCTGGAAATCCGGCTTGTGTGTTGCACTGCTCGTGTCGGCTGTGGTGGGCTTCGCGGCCGCCCCGCCGGCCGCCCTCAAGGTGCGGGAGAACGAGTATTACCGGATGGTCACCCTGCCCATGCCGGCGGGCGTGCAGTTCGAGTCGGGGTCGCTCGACTTCATCGAACCCGACACGCTCGTGTGCGGTACACGGATCGGCGAAATCTGGACGGCGACGGACACGCTGAAGGAGCCTGCCTCGCCGAAGTGGACGCTGTTCGAGCGTGGCCTGCACGAGGTCCTCGGCCTGACGCACAAGGACGGCTGGATCTACGCCCAGCAGTTCTGCGAACTCTCGCGCCTGCGCGACACCAACGGCGATGGCCGGGCCGATGTCGTCGAGGCGGTCTCAACCGCGTGGTCGGTGAACGGCGACTACCACGAGTACGCGTTCGGCTCGAAGTTCGACCGCGACGGGAACATCTGGACGGTCCTATGCCTGACCGGGAGCTTCTCGAGCGACGGCCCGTGGCGTGGCTGGGCGATGCGGACGACGCCCGAGGGTAAGACGATCCCGACGTGCAGCGGCATCCGCTCGCCTGGCGGCATCGGCTTCAATGCCGCGGGCGACTGCTTCTACACAGATAACCAGGGCCCCTGGAACGGCGCTTGCAAGCTCCAGTGGTTGAAGCCGGGCGCGTACGTCGGGCACCCGGACGGGCTGCGCTGGTTCGACGACCCGAGGACGAAGGCTGTCGTCGAGGCCGCGGGGTTGCGGAAACCCGCGAAGCAGAAAAGCGGCGGTCGGCTGGCGACCGAGGCCGGGCGCATCCCCGAGTTGCTGCCCCCGGCCGTCTACTTCCCGTACAAGAAGATGGGCCAAAGCGCGGCCGGGATTGTGACCATTCCCGTGGCCGGGTTCGGCCCCTTCGGCGGGCAGTTGCTCGTGGCCGATCAGATGCAGAGTACCGTCATGCGGGTGACGCTGGAAAAGACGGCCGACAACTATCAGGGCGCGTGCTACCCGTTCCGCTCGGGGTTCGACTCCGGTAGTCTCGCTCTGCAATTTGCGCCCGACGGATCGCTCTTTGTGTTCCAGACGGATCGGGGCTGGGCGGCCATCGGCGGCAAGCCGTTCGCGCTGCAGCGACTGGTGTGGACGGGCAGGACGCCGTTCGAGGTGCTGGCGATGACCGTGACGGCCGAAGGGTTCCGGCTGACGTTCACGGAGCCGGTGGACCTGCGTTCGGCGGCCGACCCGAAAAGCTACGACATGTCGGCATATACATACATCTTTCAGAGTTCCTACGGCAGCCCCGAGGTGGATGTCACGTCGCCGCGGATCACGTCGGCCCGCGTGAGCGAGGACGGCAGGACCGTGGACCTGGTTGTTGATGGCCGGGTGCTCGGACACGTGCACGAGTTGCACCTGACGGGCGTGCGATCGGCCGGGGACGCCCGCCCGCTGTTGCACCCCGAGGCGTACTACACGCTGAACAGCTTACCGGGCGATTGATGAAAAAGTATTCAGGTTAAGACATTTCATCTTGTGGCGGATTGCCCGGGAGAATACGACTAGTTGTAACATCCCGGACCGTCATCGATTCATCGTGGAATCCGTCCCATCACGATTCTCACGTCACTCATCTGCGGGGACGTTCCGGGAGCCCATCATCACACGAGGGTCGGACATGTTCTTCTCGTCGGCACAGGTTCGGAACCGTAAGCGATTGTTGACAAGTCGGTTGCGCCTCGAAGCATTCGAGGACCGCACGACGCCCTCCACCGTGGCCGGTGGAGTGTTCCTCGATGCGAATTCCGATGGAATTCGCCAATCGACAGAGTTTGGCATGGGTGGCGTGCGCGTCTACCTCGACGCGAATGCCAATGGCGTGTTCGACGCGCCGACGGCGACCAGCCCCGGCGACCCCTCGGCGATCACCTCGCCGGACGGGAAATACATCATTCAGACGCCGCTGACGGGTTCGGTCGTGGTGGCCCAGGTGGTCCCGGCCGGGTTCGTACAGACGGCCGGTCCGAGCGGGCCGGTCACCCTGAGCCCCGCCGGCGCGGTCACCAGCGTGCCGCTCTTCGGCAACGGCCCGGTCACGCCGCCCCCGCCGCCCCCGGCTCCGACTGGTGGCGTGATCCGCGGCAGCGTGTTCGTCGACGGCAACGGCGACGGCACCCGTCAGAGCACCGAAGTCGGTCAGGGCGGCGTGCTCGTGTTCATCGACGCCAACGGCGACGGCAAGTTCAACGCGCCGACCAGCACCGGTCCCGGCGAGATATCGACGATCTCCAAACAAGACGGCAGCTACGAATTCAAGCTGGGTAAGGACGGCACCTATAGCGTGCTCGAAGTTGCTCCCACCGGCTGGGTGGTGACAACCGGCACGCCGGCCGCGGTCAGTGTCGCCGGCGGCCAGGTCGCGAACGGCCCGGTGTTCGGCAACCAGCCGCCCCCGCCCCCGCCGCCGACGGGTGGCCTTATCCGCGGCAGCGTGTTCGTCGACGCCAACGGCGACGGCGTCCGCCAGAGCACCGAAGTCGGTCAGGGCGGCGTGCTCGTGTTCATCGACGCCAACGGCGATGGGAAATTCAACGCGCCGACCGCCGGGACCGTCGGTGAACCTGCGACACAGACCAAGGCCGACGGTACCTACGAATTCAAGCTGGGCAAGGACGGCACCTACAGTGTGCTGGAAGTGGCTCCGACCAGTTGGACGATCACGACCGGCACCCCGGCCGCGGTGACAGTCGCGGGTGGTGCGACTGCCGACGGGCCGGTGTTCGGCAATCAGCCGCCTCTGCCACCGCCGCCCCCGCCGGCCCCGACGGGCGGCGTCATCCGAGGCAGCGTGTTCGTCGACATCAACGGCGACGGCATCCGGCAAAGCAACGAGCCCGGCATGGGCGGCGTGCTGGTGTTCATCGACTCGAATGCCGACGGCAAGTTCACACCCGGCACAGCCACGACGGCGGGCGAGAAGTTCGTGATCAGCGGGCCGACCGGCAACTATGAATTGAAAGTCGCGGCCGACGGCGCGTACTCGGTCCTCGAAGTCGTCCCGCAGGGCTGGACGGCGACCACCGGCACGCCGGGTTCGGTCACAGTGGCAGGTGGCGCGGTCGCCAACGGGCCGATCTTCGGCAACCAGCCGCCCGTCTTCGTAATGCCCGGCCTGGTCGAGGGTCGGGTGTTCTACGACAAGAACTCGAATGGTAAACTCGATACCGGCGAACCGGGTATTCCCGGGATCCGGATCTACTCCGATCTGAACGGTAACGGCGCGCTCGACAACGGCGAACCGCGGACGCTGTCGAATTGGGCGGGCCAATATCGGCTGCTTCTCGCACCCGGCACCCACACGCTCCGCGAGATCGTCCCGGCCGGGGCGACCGAAACGGTCGCGCCCGGCACGGTGACCGTCGTCGGCGGTCAGGTGGTCCACGACGCGCTGTTCGGCCTGAACTTCGCCGCGCCGTTTGCCGGCAAGGCATCGACGAACAATCTGACCGTGGGTCAGGATGTCCAGACAACGACCCCGAAGACGGAGGTCGTACTGCACGGCGTCGAAGTACTGTAATTCGGACGCGACAACCAATCTCGGCCGAGGGGCGAAACACCCCTCGGCTTTTTCATGCGCAATTCTCAGATTGCCGCTATGCGCGGGCGTATCCGGCTGTTAGGCTAAGCTAAAACTCTGACCCCCTTTATTGGAGTGCCCCGTCATGCGCCGTTCCCGTCTCTGGCTCCGCACGCTCGAAGATCGCATCGCCCCGGCCGTCGTCTCGTGGGACGGCGATGCCAACGATACTCTCTGGGCCAGCCCGACGAACTGGTCCGGCAATGTGCTCCCGGGGCCGTCGGACGACGTCTTTATCAATACCTCCGGATTTCTGATCAATTACACCAGCGGCATCAACACGATCAAGAGCCTGACACTGGGGAAAGGGTCGTACCTGAACATGACCGGCGGAAACCTCGCGGTCACGGCCGGGCTCGATCTCTCCAACGAGGCGTGTACGGTGGACACGGCGAATGGCGCCAAGTTCACCGCGAGCGGGACGACGAAAGTCGGCGCGGGAGCGTTTCATGCTTATTCCGGCTCGACGATCACCTTGAGCGGGCTGACCTCGCTGACAGCGTCGACATACACCGACACGGTCTTTCAAGCCAACGATGCCGGCAGCAAGGTCGATCTTACCGCACTGACGTCGGTCACGGGTTCCAGCGCGACGTATTTCACCCGCTTCCGCAGCTACAACGGCGGCCAGGTGCTCCTGCCGAACGTTTCCAAGTTCGACAGTACGTACGTCGAATTACTGTCGCAGGGAACGGGTGCGAAGACGGATGTCGGCTCGCTGAACACGTTCGTTTCGCCTGTCGGAACCTACAGCTATCTCACGGTCCGCAACGGGGGCGAGGTCAAGGTTGCCCCCTCGCTCAAAGTTTTGGATCGAGTCATCTACGCCTTCGGCGAGAATTCCACTTTCCCCAACAGTCAGTTGACCGCGGTCAAGAACTATTCGCTGTCCGTCACCGACGCGACGGTCTCGTTCCCCAACCTGACCGACATCACCGAGTCAAGCATCAGCGTCAACGGCGTGGGGACCGTCACGTTCGCCGCGCTCACCAACATTCCAGTTCACACGAACTCGAGCGTGTTTCTGGACGCCTTCAACGGCGCGACGTTATCGCTCCCCAGCCTCACGTCGGTCGATGCGTCGTCGAACTACACCTACTTCCGCGCCTATTCCGGCGCGACGATCAACATCCCGTCCTTGACGAAGATCGATTCCGGGAGCGTGGAGTTGCGGGCGACCGATCCCGGGAGCCTTTTGAATGTGCCGGCCCTCGCTACTCTCACCTTCCCCGGCAGCTCGTTCGGCTACGTCTACAGCCTGAATGCCGGGAAGATTGCCGTCGCGCCTGGTCTGACCAAGCTAAACCGCTCGTATCTCTCGGTCGACACCGTTGCCGGCTTTCCCGTGGGGCAACTGACCGACGTCACCGACAGCAACGTTGACATTTACGGCGGCACCATCACCTTCACCAATCTTTCGAAAGCGGGCAACGGATACCTCACAACCCATAATGCGGGTACGGTAGCCAACTTCCCCGCGCTGACCTCGTTCGCCACTAACAACGGCTATTTCAGCAGCCTCCGCAGCTACTCGGGGAGCAAGCTCTCAGCCCCCGCCGTGACCACCATCGGCGGCGGGTACACGGAGTTGCGGGCACAGGACGCCGACAGCGTGCTCGACTTGCCCGGCCTGACCTCGATCAGCCCGGGGGACGGGTATTACGCGAACGTGGTCGCCTACTACGGCGGAAAGATCCAGCTCGCGCCGTCGTTTACCAAGATCGATCGCATGTCGATGTCGTTCGACACCACCGGGGCGATCCCGGCCGGCCAGTTCACGTCGGCCAACGACTCCTACCTCGGGGCCGACGGCGGTACGACGACGTTTACCAAACTCGCCACGATCAGCAATTCCAACATCCAGTCCAACTACGCCGGTACGGTGGTCAGTTATCCGGCACTGACATCGTTCCAGCCCAACACGAGCAGCTTCAGCTATCTGAGGGCGTACAACGGTTCGACGCTGTCCGCACCGACGCTGACGAAGATCGACACCGGCTACATCGAACTCCGGGCCGACGGTACCGGCTCGGTACTGAACATGCCGTCGTTCGCGACCCTGACCTTCCCTTCGGGCACGTACGGCAACATCGTCGCCATCAATTCCGGTACGTTCAACGTCTCCCCCACCTTCAAGACGATGAACAATGTCGCGTTCACGATCGACGGACCTGCCGCTTTCCCGGTTGCACAACTCACCACGGCCAACGACAGCACGTTTTACATGACGGGCGGAACGCTGAACTTCACGAACCTCGTCAACGTCAACCGGGGCAACCTGACCACTTACAACAGTACGGACGCGACCTTCCCGGCGCTCACGAACTTCACGTCCAACACCAGCCAGTTCGCTTACATTCGGGCTTACAACACCAGCACGCTGTCGTTGCCGGCGCTGAGCAAGATCGACACCGGATACGTCGAGATCCGCGGCCAGGATGCCGGCGCGACCGTCAACCTCCCCGCGCTGACGACCGTCGCGCCGCCCGCCGGCACGTACGGGAACATCAGCGCGATCTACGGCGGCAAGGTCCAGACCGGCCCCGGGTTTACCAAATTACAGTCGATGTATTTCTTCCTCGACACCGCGACCGGCTTCCCGACCGGGAATCTGACCTCGGCCAAAGACACCAACATGGATCTGCAGGGCGGCCTACCCGTCTTCACGAATCTCGCCACCTTCGACGGCGGGTCCATCAACGCCTACAACGCCGGGACCAAAGCCACTTTCCCCGCGCTCACTTCGTTCCTCGCCAATTCCTCGTACGTGTCGTACATCCGCGCCTACGGCGACGCGACGATCTCCGCGCCCGCGCTGACCAAAATCGATTCGGGGTACATTAACATCAATGTCGATGCGACCGGCGCCGAGTTGAACCTCCCCGCACTGACCAAGATTGCCGCCCCGGTCGGAGCCTACGCCAACATCTACGCCAGCGGCGGTACGCTCAAGACCGCACCGAGTTTCGAGGTCTACAACACCTCCGTCTCCTTCAACGATTCGACCACGTTCAACTGGTCGAACCTGCTGATCGATCAACTCTCCTACGTCGGCGGGTACGGCAAGCTCCCCGGCAACGTGACCAACTCCGGCACGCTGGTCGCCGGCTACTACTCCGGCAAAACCATCGAGATCGGAGGGAACTACGTCCAGACGCCTACCGGGGCGCTCCAGATGTTCCTCGGCGGCGCGACGACGGCCGGCAGCGACTACTCACTGTACAAGGTTAACGGCACGGCCTCCCTCAACGGAAAACTCTCCGTCTACCTGTTCAACAGCTTCGCGCCGACGATCGGCAACTCGTTCACGCCGATCACGTTCACTTCCGGCTCCGGCGCCTTCGCCACCTACGAGGGGCTCGATTCCACGCCCAACGTCACGCTGCTGCCCGCCTACAGCACGTCCAGTTTCAAGCTCAATGCCGTCGCGGCCAGCGGGCCGATCGTCACCGGATTCACTCCGACCGGCAACGTGTTCACGCCCGTCGACTACTTCGATGTCACGTTTAACAAGGCGATGAACGTCGGATCGTTCACGACGTCCAAGGTGAGCATCACCGGGCCGGGCGGGTCGTACTCGCCCACGAGCATCGGGTATCTCGGTGGCGACAGCTTCCGGGTTTACCTGCCCTCGCTGACCAGCCTCGGCAAATACGACGTGAAGATCGGACCCGATATCAGCGATTTCACGAACACCAAGATGAACCAGAACGGCAACGGCACCAACGGCGAAGACCCGGCCGACGCCTACTTCGGGTCGTTTACCATCGTGACGGCGGATCTCGTGGTCCAGTCCATCGGCACGGTCCCCGCGAGCGCGAATTTCGGCCGGACGTTCAGCTTCGATTACACCATCCGCAACGACGGCACGAATCCCGCGACCGGGTTGTGGTACGACTACGTCTACCTTTCGACCGACGCGACGTACGACGTTGGCGACGCCTACATCGGATACGGGCAATCGACCGGCCTGCCGCTCAACCCCACGGCCACCTACACGGCAACCGCCACGGTGACGCTCCCACTTAACCCGGCCCGGCCGGACGGTAACTACTACCTCATCGTCGTCGCCGATGGCAGTCATTACGTACCCGAGGCCAACGAATTCAACAACGGCCTGTCCAGCCCCGCGATCGCTCTCAGGACGCCCCCCCGCGTTGTCGACATCGGCGTCAACGGCGGCGCGGTCCAGCGATCAAAAGTCGACGCGTTCTCCGTGTCGTTCAATGAAATCGTCACGTTTTCCGGCACGGCGCTCTCGGCATTTGCTCTCGACAAGGTCGGCGGCGGGTCCGTCACCTTGGCCGGGGCCACGGTCGACAATACCGGTGGCTTCACCAAGGTGAACTTCACCATCGCCCCGGGCACGTACTTCGTCAACGGTTCGCTGGTCGACGGCCGGTATCAGGTCACCGCGCTGGCTGGCCAGATCACCGACTCCACCGGCCTGGCCCTCGACGGGAATGACAACGGCATCGTGGGAGACAACTACGTCAACGTCTCGTCGGGCACTTACGGCGTGTTCCGGCTGTTCGGCGACGCCGACGGCAACACGCAGGTCGACGCCAACGACTTCCTCCAGTTCCGGCTGTCGTTCCTGTCGGCCAATCCGGTCTTTGACTACGACGCGAGCGGGCAAGTCGGGTCGTCAGATTTCCTGCAGTTCCGCTTGCGGTTCCTGCAGATCGTTTGATCCCCAGGGCGCGGGTGCGGGGTCATCCCGCTTCCGCGCCGGCCGGGCGGATGCGCAGTTGCGGCTTTTCCAGCAGCACCTGCGTGTACGGCTCGACCGAATGCGTCAGCCAGACGTTCGACGCGACCACGGAATGATGGCCCACGACCGTGTCGCCGCCCAGGACCGTAGCGTTGGCGTAGACCACGACCTCGTCTTCGAGCGTGGGGTGGCGCTTCTGCCCGCGAATGATCTGGCCGTCGGAATCGCGCGGAAAGCTGAGCGCACCGAGCGTCACGCCCTGATAGATCTTTACCCGCCGGCCGATGTGGCACGTCTCGCCAATTACGACGCCCGTGCCGTGGTCGATGAAGAACCCCGGGCCGATCTCCGCGCCGGGGTGGATGTCGATGCCGGTCTTGGCGTGGGCGGATTCCGTCATCATCCGCGGGATGAGCGGCACTCCGAGGCCGAGCAGGATGTGGGCAAGGCGGTACGTCGTGACTGCCTCAAGCCCCGGATAGCAGAACACGATCTCGAAGTGGCTGCGGGCGGCCGGGTCGCCGTCGTACGCGGCCCGCACGTCCTGCTCGAGTATGGCGCGGAGCCCGGGAAGTTGCTTCAGGAAGGCGACGACCTTCTGCTGGGCCAGCGCCTCGAAGTCGAGGTCGGGCTGCTGGTGGCTCAACTCGTGGCGCAGGGCCCGCGCGAACTGCTGGGTCAGTTTGTCGTGCAGGCCGTCGACGATGGACCCGACGTAATAGCCGACGTTGCCGATATGCAGGTTCTGCCGGCGGGCGAACCCGGGATAGAGCACGTCGATCAGGTCGGCGAGCGCGTCGACAACGCCGTCGC
Organism: Gemmataceae bacterium; assembly: GCA_019694755.1. Taxonomy (GTDB): domain Bacteria; phylum Planctomycetota; class Planctomycetia; order Gemmatales; family Gemmataceae; genus JAIBBI01. The sequence goes on along the minus strand of JAIBBI010000103.1, from coordinate 5,818 downwards.
GGCTGGGCAGCGGCGTATGGCCGAGATGGTGCGTGAGCCCGCAGGCCGTGTACGTCTCGACCAGATTCTCGGTGATCGAGCCCAGTTCGTCTTTCAGTCGGATGTCGGTCGCCATCAATGCCGCCCTCGCGGCGGCCGGTCCGGTTTGCCCAGGCTGCCCAGACTTCCGGCCGAACTGTGTACATTATGGCACGAGTGCCAAAGCACCGAGATCCCATCGACCGCGCGGGCGGGGCAAGTTGAGCGGGGCCGGCAGATTGCGGCGGATCGGGCGTCCGCCTGCTCCACCCCGCCCCACCGGTGTGCTATCTTGCGACAATTTCACGCGAACTTCCGCCGGACAAGAAGGCGTGGCACCGTCGCAACCCGATGTGACACAGCGGCTTGGGCCGGAAAGGGAACCCGGATGCCGCCGACGGCACGCGACCTGCACAGTCGTGAAGCAAGCCGCGGAATGTGAACTCTGCCAAGGGGAGAGAGTGGCGAGGGATCATCCCGCGGCTTTTTCATGCGCCGGCACAGGTTTCCCCGGGCGTTGTCGACCCGCGACCGGAACAGCTTCTCAGTCGTTGTGACAGTTCCGCGGAATCGCCTAACTTCTCATACTGACCCGGCTTCCCGCCGCGGATAGACTATGCTGATGCCCCCGTCAGAGATTGCGCCATGAGTGAGGCCGTTATCGACGAGCCCGAAGTCCGGGACGAGCCCCTCGTCCTGAAGCAGTCGACGCCCGGCCGGCTCGGGTCGAGTTTCACGAATTTCTTCCAGTCCATCTTCGGGACACCCTGGGACCGCCGGCTCGCCAAGGCCGCGCTCATGATTCCGTCGATCCGCTCGTGGGAGAAGAAGTACGAGAATCTGAACGAGACTGAACTCAAGGGCATCGCCGCCAAGTTGCGTGGCCGGGCCCGCGGCGGCGAGAACCTCGACAAGATGCTGCCCGAGGCGTTCGCCCTCGTCTGCATCGCGGCCATCCGCACCTTAAAGATGCGCCCCTTCGACGTGCAACTCGCCGCCGGCGCGGTCATGCATTACCGAGCCCTCGTCGAGTTGGCGACCGGTGAAGGTAAGACGCTGACGGCATCGCTGCCCACCTTCCTCAACGCGCTCACCGGCAAGGGCGTCCACGTCGCCACGGTCAACGACTATCTCGCCAAGCGCGACTCGGACTGGATCGGCCCGGTGTTCAAGCTCCTCGGCATGTCCGTCGGGTGCCTCCAGCAGCAGATGCCGGAGCCCGAACGGAAGAAGATGTACCAGTGCGACATCACGTACGGCACGGCGAGCGAGTTCGGCTTCGACTTCCTCCGCGACCAGATGAAGCTCCGCGGTGGTGAGGGCGGCACGCCGCCGTTCTGGGCCGCGTGGGGTGAAGACCCTACGGCCGGTGTCACGCTCGACCCCAAGATCCAGCGCGAGCTGAATTTCGCCGTGGTCGACGAGGCCGACAGCATCTTCATCGACGAAGCCCGGACGCCGCTCATCATCGGCATGCCGACCCGCGAGGCGACCCCCGAAGAGTCGGTGGTCTATGTCTGGGCCGACCAGGTCGTGCGGAAGTACAAGATCGGCGAGCACTTCACTTACGACATCAAGAAGGACAAGGTAGAGCTGACGGAAGCGGGCCGGCAACTGGCCCGCTACTCCAACCCGCCCTCCGGCGAGCACTCGCACGCCATGGACAAGCTTCACGAGGCGCTCGAGAAGGCGATCCAGGCGCACTACCGCTTTCTCCGCGATCAGCACTACATGATCACGGACGAAAAGAAGATCGTTATCATCGACGAGTTCACCGGCCGGCCGATGCCCGACCGGCACTGGCGCGACGGCCTGCACCAGGCCGTCGAGGCGAAGGAAGGCGTGCCGATCACCTTCGGCAGCGACCACGCGGCGAAGATTACCTTTCAGTCGTACTTCCGCCTCTACAAGAAGCTGGCTGGCATGTCCGGTACGCTGCTCCAGAACTTCTGGGAACTCCGGCGAGTGTACAAGATCTGGGTCGTGCCCGTGCCGACCAACCGCCCATGCATCCGCAAGCACCTGCCCGACCGCGTCTTCCCGACGCTCGACGCGAAGTTCGACGCGATCACCGAGAACGTGAAGAAGTTGATGCTCGAGGGCCGGCCCGTTCTGATTGGTACGCGGTCGGTCGAGATGAGCGAGAAGCTCTCCGAGAAACTCTCGGCCGAGGCGATCCCGCACCAGGTGCTCAACGCCCGGCAGAACGAGCAGGAAGCGAACATCGTCGCCGATGCCGGCCAGCGGGGCAAAATCACCATCGCCACCAACATGGCCGGCCGCGGTACCGACATCAAGCTCGGGCCCGGCGTTGCCGAGGCCGGCGGCCTCGCGGTCATCGGTACCGAGCGTCACGAAGCCCGGCGTATCGACCGGCAGCTCATCGGCCGGTCGGCCCGTCAGGGCGACCCCGGCACCGGGCAGTTCTTCCTGTCACTCGAAGACGAATTGCTGGAGGCCATCGGGCACGCCCGCCAGGAAAAGCTCATCGCCCTCGGCCAGAAGGGCGGCAACCTCGATTGGGACCGCTTCGTGCCCGTCTTCCTCAAGGCGCAGAAGAAGACAGAGAAGAAGCACTACCGCCAGCGCCTCGACCTCATGTTTCACGAGAAGCAGCGCAAGGAAACCCTCGAGGACCTCGGCGCGGATCCTTACGTCGATTGAGCCGGCGGTGCGAGCCTCCGGAGAAGTGCGGTCGCGGCCAGCGTGCCGAGTGCGGACATGATGCCGTACGCCACGACAGCCGTAACGGCCGACGTGCCGGCAAAGCTGCCGGTGGCGATGGCTAAGCCGACCGCGGCATTCCGTGGCCCCGATGTGACGGCCAGCGCGTTGCGGGTGCCGGCATCCCGCCCGCCCGCCAGCCAGCCGAGAACCAGGCTGGCCACGAGGAGAAGCGTCATCCCGATCCAGCCCCGCAGCCGGATGTCGGCCAGCGTCGGGTACTGCCCCACAAGAATGATGGCGACCAGCGCGAGCATCAACACGCCGGCCAGTCGCGCGACAGGCCCGGCGATCTTCGCCGTGAGCGCGGGTCGGCGGTTGCGGAGTATCAGCCCGCAGGCCAGCGGCAGAAGCTGCGCCAGAAACAGCGTCCGGGCGACAGCCGAATAATCGACCCGGAATTCGCCGGGCGGGCCGGACCGGGACAGAATCACCGAGAGCAGCACAGGTGTTAACACGGCCGAGAGGCCGCCGAGCAGCACCATCAACCCGATGGCGAGCGGCAGGTCGCCGCGGGCGAGTTTGACCATCGGCGGGCTCACCGGGGCGCCGGGGCACACGGCCAGGATCATGAATCCGGCCGCCACGAGCGGCTCGGAATGATACAGTTGCAGCAAGCCGAGCGTGACGGCGGGCACGAGCAGGAAGTTGACGACGACGCCGGCCAGCACCGGGCCGACCCGCCTCAGCGACCTCGCCACGTCGCACATTTCGACCTGCAACCCCATCGAGAGCATCATGCTGCTCAACGCGGCCAGGTTGATGGCGGCGACGACCTGCGGCATAGTCATGTCCGCGACTTCCTCCCGCCCACGCCCTGGGCGTCGCATTCGTCCGCCAGGGCGCGGTCGTCCGGTTCGGTGAAGCACTTCTCCGACGATCGGCCCACCTTGCTCAGCTCCTTCCGAAGCAGTTCGCCTCGCGATTCGGGAAGGTTCTGAATCAGGTTCTCCAGCATGGCGCGGAGCCGGCGGGCGATCTGAATGCTCTCGCCGCCGAAGTGCCGGATTTCCGTCACCGCCAGGCGGACGAAGTCCTCCCAGTCGGGTGTTCGGTAGAGCAGCCGAAGCCTGCCGGCCCTGTCCCGGACCATGCCCGTGTCCAGATCCCGCCCACCGACGTATCGGAGCAGGTAATGAATCTGGTCGATGGCAAGCACCCCGGTAGTCGGGTCGTTGATTGCCGGCGAAAGCCCTTTCGACGCGATGTCCACCATGATGCGGAACGCGAATGTCGGGTCCTGTTCCATTGTCCGCTCGACGCCGAAGGCGACAGAGTGATGGAGCATCTTGGCCGGGATCGCGTCGCCGCCCCGGTAGAGCCGAAACAGCGGATCGCCAACGGGGACGTGGTCGCCGACCTGCGGCACCAGTTCGATCATGCAGTCGTATTTCTCCGCGAGGCCGACGAGTCCGATCGCATCGAACGCCAGCACGACGCCGTTGCTCCGGCAGGGAATCATCCGCGTTACTGGTCCCTCATTGATCGGCGCGGAACTGGTGACCTCCGCGGAAAGCGGCAGGGGGTAGACGCTTTTGATGACGGTTCTCCCGATGACGGCAACCGCCCGGAGTGCGCCACTGGGACGGAGCGATTTGCCGACATGGTCGATGAGGATCAGGAACACGATCAGGCTCGCCACGCATCCGTAGGCCGCCACCTGTGTCGTCAGGTACGGGGCGTGATCCTCGATGTGGACAATTGCGGCCAGGCTGATGGTAAACGTCAGGACGAAGACAGTCAGTGCGGCCCGGGTCATCGGGTTTCCGTAGATGACGGCAATCACCCGCGGCGTCAGTTGCGCGCTTGCCAATTGCACCGCTACCAGCAACGCGGATGACACGAACACAATGAACGTGAACAGGCTGGCGGCGATTGTCCCGAGCAGCGCACGGACGGAATCCGGTGCGACCCGGGATTGCAGGCCGTAGGTGTGATCGATGAACACGAGTCCGCGGGTTATGCCAATCCCCGCGAAGATGGCCAGAGTGGGCAGGAACCAGATAGACGTGTTCAGGAAATGTCGCAGTTGGTAACGCCAGCGCCAGTTCATGTCACTTTGGCCTCTTGGCTCGACATGTCATAACAGGTCATTGGGATTCCCGCAGCGCGAAGCCGTGCGCCGTCCACGCCGGTACGTCGAGGTACATCCCGCGTGTCCGCAGGTCTTCGCCGCCGCGGACGTACTCGCAATCGCCCAGCATGTCCGTCAGCTTCCAGTTGCCGGTGCCCAGTTCCGCCCACGGCAGGGGGATGTAACACTGCCCGGCGTGCGGCGAATAGTTCACGGCCACCAGGAGCGGTTCCTGCCCGGGCATCCGCCAGCCGAACGCGAGAAAGTCGTCGTGCGTCGGATTACCGTCCCAGGCGGGAAGGCACTCGAGCAACTGCCAGTCGCCTTCGCACACCGCGGGCCGGCGAAGAACCGCGAGCAACCGGTCGTAATACTTCGCCAACTCGTTGTTGCGAGGCTCGGCCGGGCCGCGGACGAGGTGGGGCGAGATTCGATTGGTCGCGCCCTCGAACTGCCCCTGATGCAGGAACCGCAGGCCCGGCGCGAGAAACGTGATCGCGGCAGCCGCCTCGTGCCGACCCCGCGGGAACGTCGCGGCGGCACGCGGTTCGTCGTGATTCTCCAGAAACCGGGCCATGTGGCTCTGGTAGCCGAGTTCCGCCCGCAGGTGATCGCGGGCAGGCCCTGCTGGTCCGTGTGCGAGCCGGTCGTAGAGTCGTTTGTCGTAGGTGTAGTCGAACCCCTGCTGCTGCAAATTCCATTCCAGGTCCCAGTACACTTCGGCCATGAAGCAGAAGCCGGGATGCGCCTCGCGCACCTGCCGGATCGCGCCGGGCCAGAACGGGTCGGCCTTGCGCCCCCACGTCCGCTCGAAAACGTCGGGCAGCACCAGCATCGCCATGTCGCAGCGGACGCCGTCGCACTGCCCGGCTATCCGCGTGAGTTCGCCGGCCATCGCCGCCCGCGTGGCCGGGTTCGAGTAATCGAGTTGCAGCGTGTCGGGCCAACCGGGGAAGTACGGGTCGCGCCCGTGCGCGAAGATCGCGCCGCCGACGCGCGTGA
>JAIBBI010000254.1 GCA_019694755.1 Gemmataceae bacterium | reverse complement strand
TGTGCAACAACCCCTTCGGTGGCCCGGCGGGTCGGCTGCTGAGCGTCGCCGGGTTCAGCCCGTCCCGGAAGAACCCGACCCTGTGCAGCCGGTGTTGTGACGCCCTGCCGCCCGGCGGAGCGCAGGTCGACGTCGCCGTTCTTTTCGCCGACGTCCGTGGCTCCACCGCACTCGGCGAGCACGCCTCGGCGGCCGATTTCGCCGCGCTGCTCAACCGCTTCTACGACACCGCGACGAGGGTCCTGTTGCGCCACGACGCGGTGATCGACAAGCTCATCGGCGATGAGGTGATGGCGTTCTTCGTCCGCGGTATCAGCGGACCGGACTATCGCCGCCGGGCCGTCTTGGCCGGCCGCGAGTTGCTCGAGGCGGTCGGCTACGGCAGCGTTGATGGCCCGTGGCTGTCGGTGGGAGTGGCCGTCAACGCGGGAAATTCCTACGTGGGCAACGTCGGCGGTGCGGTGGTCGACTTCACCGCGCTGGGCGATCCGGTCAACGTTGCCGCCCGAATGCAGCAGCATGCCGCCGGCGGTGAACTGCTCGTCGCCTCCGGGGTGGCCGACGATCTGATGAGTGATGCCGCCCCCCGAGCGCTGACCCTCCGCGGGCACGGGCGGGCGGTCAACACGTTGGCCGCCCGGATCTGAGCTGATCGACAGCTCACAAAGCCATCTGCGCGCCCGTGAGTTCCATCGCGGTCGCCAGCGACCGCATGGTCTTCTCCCGCTCGTCGCCCATCCCGACGATCGCGTCGACGGCCAGCGGCCCGAGCACCTCGGTGAGCCCGTGGCCCTCGTGGCCGAAGTAGCCGGCCAACTCCAGGCTGACCGCGCCGTGGCAGATGGTCCATAGCCGCGCGGTCATGGCCAGGCTGCCGTCGTCGCGAATGCGGCCCGCCGCGATCATCCGTTGCACCACGCCGTGCAGCACTTCGTAGGACGCCGACCGGTCGGCGCGGTCGGTGGGGCGCCCGGTGACCGTGACGTCGGTGCGGATGTCGAGCAGCGGCTGCGGGGTCGAGGCGGTGCCCATGATCAGTTCGTAGCGTTGTGGATCGGTCATCGCGAACCGGTAGTAGGCGAGGCCTACGACGAAGAACTCGGCCACCGGATCGTCGGTGTGCGGCACCCGGGTCACGGCCTCGGTGAGCCGGCTGGTCGCCTCGTCGGTCAGCGCCTCGAGCAGCCCGGCCATGTTGCCGAAGTGGGTGTAGACCGCCATGGTCGAGGTGCCCACCGCCGCGGCCAGCTTGCGCACGCTCAGCGCCTTGGCGCCGTCGCGCGTCAGCAGGTCGACTGCGGCGTCGACCAATTCGTCCCGGGGCGTACTCACCCTTGCCATCCTGCCATAACGGTGTTATACAGATCACTCATAACACTGTTATAGAAGGGATCGGCTGATGACGAACCGCTACCTCGAGGGCGCGTACGCCCCGCTGGCCAGGGAATACACTCTCACCGATCTCGACGTCGTCGGCGAGCTCCCGGACTACCTGGACGGGCGCTACCTGCGGACCGGTCCGAACCCGATCGGTGACATCGACCCCGAGCGCTACCACTGGTTCATGGGCGACGGCATGGTGCACGGCCTGCGTCTGCGCGACGGCAAGGCCGAGTGGTACCGCAACCGGTTCGTCCGCGGACCGCAGACATGCCGGGCGCTGGGTGAACCTGAACCGAAGGGTCAGTTCAAGCTCTCCACGATGAGCGCCAACACGAACGTGATCGGCCATGCCGGGAAGACCTTGGCCTTGATCGAAGCCGGTGTGGCCCAATACGAACTCACCCAGGATCTGGACACCGTCGGGGTGTGGGACTTCTGCGGCACGCTGCCCGGCGGTTACAGTGCGCACCCCAAGCGGGATCCGGAAACTGGTGAGCTGCATGCCGTTACCTACGGCATCGAGCGCGGCAACACCGTGCAGTACTCGGTGATCGGCGTCGACGGCCGCGCCCGGCGCACCGTCGACATCACCGTGCACGGCAGCCCGATGATGCACGACTTCTCCCTGACCGAGAAGCATGTCGTGTTCTACGACCTGCCGGTGACCTTCGACCCGGCGCTCACCGCCGAGATGACGATGCCCAAGCCGCTGCGCCTGCCGGCCCGGCTGATGATGTCGGCGCTGATCGGTCGGGTTCGCATCCCCGATCCGATCATGGCGCGCCAGTCCAAGCCGAAGGACCGCGACCGCAGGTTCATCTACAAGTGGGACCCGAGCTACCCGGCTCGCGTGGGAGTCATGCCGCGCGCCGGTGGGGACGCCGACGTCCGCTGGTTCGACGTCGAGCCCTGCTACGTCTTCCACCCGATGAACGCCTACGACGACGGCGACACCATCGTTCTGGATGTGGTGCGGCATCCGAGGATGTTCGACACCGAGCGTCTGGGGCCGAACGAGGGACGTCCCACACTGGACCGCTGGGTGGTCGACCTCGCCGATGGCAAGGTCCGGGAATCCCGGATCGACGACCGGGGCCAGGAGTTCCCCCGCGTGGACGAACGGCTGGTGGGTAAGCGCCATCGCTACGGCTATGCACCCGCCGTCACCGATGACTTCGACGGCACCGACGGGCTGCACAAGCACGACTTCGTCGGTAACGGCTCCGTCACCCGCTCGTTCGGGGCCGGAAAGATCGCGGGCGAGTTCGTGTTTCACCCGCGCTCGGCCGATGCCGCCGAGGATGACGGCGTGCTGATGGGCTACGTCTACGACGCCGCGACTGATCGCAGCGAGCTGGCCATCGTCGACGCGCAGACGCTGGAGGACGTCGCCACCGTCAAGCTGCCGCACCGGGTTCCGGCGGGGTTCCACGGCAACTGGGTGCCGAGCGTCTAGACCGTCCGGCTCACGGCCCACTGCTACCTTTTCGGGTAGCATGGGTGGATGACCACGATGAGCCCGGCGACCCAACATGCGGTTGAGGCGTGGGCAGGCAATATTCTTCGCCTCGCGCGGGCGAAGAAAGGCATTACCCAGCGTGAACTCGCCGCAGCGGCCGGAGTTCCCCCGAGCACTATTGCCAAGATCGAGTCTGGGCAACGTCAGCCCACCCACCCGACGCTGGCGAGGATCCTGGCTAGCGTCGGCTTGGCACTGACGACGCGTCTGGAACCGTATGACGATCACGACGACGTCCTATGGGCGCGTGATCAGCGACGCTCTGATGCTCAGCGTGCCGCTGCGGTTGCCGAACAAGAACAGGTTTTCGCCCGTCGTGCACGCTGAATTCCAGCCGGCGGCGATTCTCGAGAGTCTCGACCGGCATGGCGTCGAATATGTGTTGATCGGCGGTTATGCCGCACTGCTGCACGGATCCACGCTGCCCACCAGAGATCTCGACATCACGCCGCGCAGGCAAGCCGACAACCTCACGAAACTGATTGCGGCGCTTGAAGATCTGGATGCACGTGTCCGCGTTAGCGACGACGTCGAACCCCTACCGTTCAAGACCAGCCCCGAGTCCCTGTCCACGGTCACGGTGCTGAACCTTGCCACCCGATTCGGCGATCTCGACCTCGTCGTCCAACCGGCCGGATTCCCGGCCGGCTACGACAGTCTGGCCGCAGGCGCTGAGGTCGAAACAATCGGCGGCGTCGGCGTAAAGGTTGCGGCTCTCAGCGATGTGATCGCCTCCAAGGAGGCCGCTGGCCGCGACAAGGACATCGTCGCCCTGCCTCTTCTGATCGGACTGCTCAACCGTCAGAGAGACCGATAGTCCGTCCGTCTAGACC
>JAIBBI010000102.1 GCA_019694755.1 Gemmataceae bacterium | reverse complement strand
CTTGTCGGCTCCGCCGGACCGGCCCGTCTGATCGTCGTCGTTGCGATCCTCGCCGCGATGCTCCGCCCACTCAACGGGATGTTCGAGCAGCGGCGGACGCTCAAGAAGGCGCAAGCCGCGGCCGTGCCGATCTTCGAGTTTCTCGACCGCCCCGCTGAGGTCGGTCAGGTAGTCGGTGCGGAGTTCCTAGCCGGGATCGAACGCGGAATTGAAATGCGCGGCGTCAGTCTGCGGGAACCTGGTTCCGGCCGATTGCTGCTCAATGACGTCAATCTCAAGATTAAGCCCGGTCAGCGGATTGCCATTGTCGGGCCCGACGAGGCCGAGAAACGGGCCATTGTCTATCTCCTTCAGCGATTCCTGGACGCCACGACGGGCGAGGTCCGCATCGACGACAAGGGAGTCAAATGGCTGACACTCGAATCGCTCCGGTCGCAGATCGGCGGAGTGATGACTGACAGCCTGGTCTTCAACGATACGGTCGCCAACAACATCGGCTGCGGCGACCCGTCGGTCACGATGCCCCAGATCATCGAGTGCGCAAAGCTCGCCCACGTCCACCAGTTCGTACAGAAGTTGCCGCACGGCTACGAGACCGCGATCGGCAGCTTCGGCCTGCCGCTCAAGCGCAATGAGAAGTTCCGCATCGCTCTGGCGCGGGCCATTCTCAAAGACCCCTCGGTGTTCGTCATCGAGGAGCCGGCCGAGCCGTTCGACGACGCCGCCAAGGCGCTGATCGACGACACCCTGAGCCGGGTACTCCAGGGTAAGACGGTCATTTTTCTCGCGCACAGAATCTCGACGATCCGCTCGTGCGATCTGGTATACCTGATCCACCGTGGGCAGGTCGAAGCGTCGGGCGAACACCGCGAGCTGATCGCGAAAAGCGATCTCTACAAGCACCTGCACTACATGGAATTCAACGAGTTCGCCCAGGCGTAATGAAGGCAGGATCGACGGAATGAAATGGGAAGCGGAACTGAAAGCAGCCCGGGAAGCCGCCCGGGTGGCCGGGGATGTCATTGTCGCGGCCTATCAGAAGTTCGCCGCGGCCGAGTCCGCTCCGGCCGACATCACCACACAAACCGACCGCGATGCGCAGGAGGCCATCCTCCGATCCCTACTGCAGAGGTTTCCGCACGACGCTTACCGGGCTGAGGAAAACACCCGAACGCTGGCGGCGGCCAAGCAGGTCGGGTCGCGGATGTGGATCATCGATCCCATCGACGGCACTCGCGGATTCGTCATGAAAAATGGCGAGTTCAGCGTGATGATCGGTTTGGCCGTCGACGGGATCCCGGTCGTCGGAGTTGTCCATGAGCCGGCAATGGACCGAACGACATTTGCCGCCGACGGTGCAGGCTGTCACCAAACTGTCGGAACCAAGACGACCCGGGTCAACGTTTCCGGCACGGCGAATCTTGAAGACGCCGTCCTCGTCCAGAGCCATACGAAGGCGGGGCGTGGCATGTCGAAGGAAGTGGCGACGCTTCGCCCGAAGACGGTGCTTGAAACTTACTCGGCGGGGGTCAAATTGGCCCGCGTCGCCGACGGAACGGCAGACTTGTATGTGTGCGACTACATGGCGATGAACGACTGGGATCTGGCCGCCGGCCACGCGCTCGTCGTCGAGGCCGGAGGCCGGGTCTCCAACCTTTCCGGAGAATCGCGGATCTACGGCCGTGAGTCGCCAATCCAGGCCGGCGGCTTACTGGCGACGAACGGCCGGGTCCACGACGCTACCATCGCCGCACTGCGATAACTGTCACTTCTTGCCGTATAGCGACGACCGCAACATGACGTGGACTTCCTGGCTCTGCCGGACAGTCAGCGATAGAGTCGGCATGTTGACGCCCAGATGCCCCTGACCGCCGCGCTTTTCCCAGCTCATCGGGTCGACGGCTCCAGTGATCATTTCGACAAGCGCGCTGATGTTCTGAACGACCTGCATCTGATCGGCCACGACGCCGATGTTCGGGGCCCCGCCGTACAGGCCGCCGAAGATGAGATCGCCAAGGTAGTATACCTTGGTTGTCATCAGGTCGCGGGCTTTCTGCGGAGTCGTCACGTGGATGACCCCGTCGCGGACGACAAACGTCAGGTTGTACGGTGCCAACACTTGCCGGAGCGTGGTTTTCAGGGCGAGCTGACCGCGGGCCGACATGTTGATCGGGGAGTCGTAATTCAGATTGACCTCGGCGGCAGCCGAGGGGTCGACGACGATGGTCCGATTCCCGGCCGTCGAAAGGTACTCCATCACGTCCTGGAATCGAGAGTTCTTGAATGTGGCATCGACGGGCGTGTCGAGCGTCTTGAGCAGCGCCCTCTCTTCCTGCGTCGGAGCCGTCATGTCGCTGCGGCCCTTCGTCCGCTCTTTCCAATCCGGCGGATAGGTCATGTCGCCGATGACCGGGGTGCCCGACTTGCTCACCTCCAGCAGGGCGGCGTTCGTGTTCACTTCGTTCAGCTTCTTTGTCTTCTCGTAATCCGCGATGCCCTTGGCCAGCGCGGAGTTGTCGGCGAGTAGTTGCAACGCAGTGGAATCGGGAAACTTGCGGGCGAGGTCGGCGGCCACCCGTTCGGCCTCGACCGTCTTCCCGTCCTTGCGAAGCTGCGAGATCGACGCGAGGCCTTCCTTGACCTTGGCCTTATCGGCCGCGGTCTTGGTTGCGAGTTCCTTGTCGGCGGCGCGTTTCTCTTCCTCGGACTTCTGAATGCGGGCGACCTCTTCGGGCGAATCAGGCCCCAATTCCGCCACGCGAAGGCGGTCGCGGACGACCCGTAGTAGAGTGGACCGTCGCGCCGGAGAAAGCGTCTGGTCCGATTCGAGTTGGGCAACTGCATTTTTCAGGGCGGCCACGGCGTTGGGCCGGTCGGTCGAATTCAGTCGGCCGGCCGTATTGAGCGCGGCCCGGATGTCCGCTTCGGTCTTCTGAGCGGCGACCAGCGCGATCTGCTTGGCCTGTTCGAGTGTCCCCCCGGGCGCCTGAGCAAACACAGACACGCTGAGCCCGGCTGTTAACAAGGTGGCCGCGAATCGACGCATGACGGATCCTCCCCGGTCAGGTACACATCGCAAGTCTAACAGCATGCCGTTGCGGACCGGGCCGGATGGAAACTATTACAACGCCGGCGGCCGCGTGTAACCGGTTCAGCCCGTGCGGTCGGAACCAGTACGACCCGCACGACTTACCGCAGCAACTCTCGAAGTTCACCGGCCAGGTACACCGATCCGCATACGAGCAGCAACTCCGCGTCACGCCGCGCCATTTCGAGCGCCGCTACCGGGTCATCCACCACCGCGAGAGGTAATTCGGGCCGAATTCCGCGGGCCATCCCGCCGAGGCTGGCGGGGGGGACCGCGCGGGGATTTCTCGTGAATTGTGTCACGACGACCCGCGACATCGAGGGGAGCAACTCGTGAAGGATTCCGCGAACGTCCTTGTCCGAGGAACTGGCGTAAAGGAGTGTGACAGGAAGCGGGGGAAGTGATTCCAGAAGGGTCTGCAATAATGACTGGGCGGAATCGACATTGTGGGCACTGTCCAGAATAGTGAGCGGCGGCCCGCGAAATACTTCCATGCGGGCCGGCCATCGGGCTTTCGCAAGCCCGGCCGTGATCGTGGATTCCGGAATCGCGATACCGCGGTCGCGGATCGCCCGGCAGGCCGTGACTGCAACGGCGGCATTTGCTGCCTGATGTTTGCCGAGCAGCCCAATCGAGTAGTACTTGTCATCCAGAACAAGGCGGGCCGGCGAAATTTCCCCCGACGGTTCCACCAGTCCCGGTACGTGATCAAACTTGACGTACGATTCGCAGGAGACATCAAGTCGCTGATCCGTGACGGGCACTACTTCGGTCAGTGGGCAACCGCGCTCCCGTGCGACATTGCGGATGACCTCGGCCGCATCTCTGTTGGTTGCGCCGCTGACGACGGGTACGCCCGGCTTGATGATCCCGCATTTCTCAAAGGCGATCAAGCGGTCCGTATCGCCAAGGATCGCCGTGTGTTCGAGGCTGATGCTGGTAATGACGCTGACGAGTGGATGGCAGACATTGGTCGCGTCAAACCTGCCGCCGAGCCCGACTTCAACGACGGCGAGCCTCACGCCGACATCAGCGAAGTGCAGGAATCCGAGTGCCGTGGCGATCTCGAAAAAGGTCGGTGGGGCATTCGCAAGACTCGCTTCCCGAATCCGTGTCAGGACGTCGGCCGCCTCGGCCTCGGAAATGGACTCACCAGCGACGCGGACCCGCTCGCGGACATCGACGAGATGGGGGGAGGTATACAGCCCGGTCAAAAGGCCCGAGGCCCGACCGATCGATTCGATCATCGCGGCCGTGGAGCCTTTGCCCTTGCTGCCGGCCACGTGAATGATGGGTAACCGAAGGTGCGGATCGCCGAGGCGGGACAGCAGGTCCCGCATCCGGTCCAGACTCAACTCGCCCGGGCGGGCGGGTCTGCGCTCGTAGTCGATCTGGCTGAACCACCACGCCTTCGCCGAGGCATAGTCCATGACAATGTCATAGAAGACCGGGGCCGGGCTTCCAACCGCGGCCCCACGATCCCGAGTTCGTTACATCGGCATACAGACCTGTTCCAGCAACCGGTCGCATTTGTCCTGGATGATGCCGGCCAGTGAGGGCATCGGCTGCCCCTCGGCCAAAGCGTCGCGAATGACTGATAGCCAACGCGGGAAACTTGCTATCAACGCGAATCCGTCTATGCCGATCGCCTCGATGCGTGCGTGGCGGCCTCGCCGCTCGGCGTCGGCCCACATGGCCTTGCTCTTGCCCGAGAGCGCGAGGTCGTCGTCGGGGCGGAGAAGGATCAGGTGGTCGAGAACGGCCGGTTCGACATCGAACGCAGCCAGCTTCACTTCGAGATCCTTGGGTTTGCCGCCAGCCCGGGCCAGGAACAGGCCGATACCGACCTTCCACGGCTGGCCGTCTTTGCAGGTCCAATGTGCGAGCGTCAGGGTCCCATAAGTCGGGTGCTCGCCGAAGTTCCATTCCGGGGCTACGTGCTGAAGTCGCCACGGGCCAACTTTGACGCCATGCTCGTGGCAGAACGACAGTAGTTCCCCGAGCCCCGATTGGAGGTCGCGAATGGAGCCCTGCAGCGCGCCTTCGGGCTCGAGTTTGCGGCGGGCCGCCCGACGCTCCTGTTCCCACAGTTCCGCGAGCCCTTCCGGCGTCAGTGAGGGCGTCGGCATCGGAAGTGGCGGCGGCAGCTCGACCTCGACCACCGCGACTTCGCGGACGGCCAGAGGAGCCTCAACCTCGGTTTCTACGACGGTCTCGTACATACTCGGCGGCGGCTCAGTGATCTGCTGGATCAGATTGCCCAGTTCCTCTGCGGCCGGTGCGACTTCAGGCAATTCGCCTTTGTCGTACACGAGCGTGTCAAACAAATGGCGGAATTGAATGAGCATGTCGCGGAGCGTGGACTCCGACTTGGCGATCCGGACGATCTGCTCTTCGGTGAAAGGGTAAATCGGCGGCAGACCGACGGCATCCGGAATCTGCGCCAATACGCCGCGAAGGCGAGTCTCCACCACTTGAAACACGAGGTCGACCGGCGGCGCTTCGAGCCGCAGGGCCTGGATCGTGCCGTACTCCGGTACGTGGACGGGGTTGTTCAGCCGGTCCTGAATGTACCCGTCGAGCGAAGGCACGAACCGATTCCATAGCCCGCGCTCGGCGAACACCAGGAAGCAAATCCCTTCCAACTGGTGCATCGCCTGCACAAGCCCGGCGAAAAACGCCTCGGCAATGCGCGGGCCATCGTCGCCCCGGCGTGCGAGCAGCAGATCTTCCAACTGATCAAAGGCAACGACCACGGGCATCTGCAGCCCGCGGAACACCTCCATGGTCGCCTTGAACAGGGCGAGCACGAGGTCCTGACGGGAGGGACGGACGTTGAACGGCAGCTCGGCAAATCCGTTGGTGAGGAATAACGCGAGCTCACCTTCGTCGCCCAGCAGGGTCGCCTTGCAGAATCCCCGGTAGATGGCACGGCGCATCAGCCCGGCGGTGTTGTGCGTTTCCGTTTTGTTGATCTGGGCCGATGCGATCTCGAAGGCGTCGGCGGCCGCCAGTCCGCCCTCCTGCAGCAGTCGCAGGCAGCGCGGGGCGACCGGCCCCGGAGTCGGCGCGGCCAGCGCGGCGGCGAGTTTCCTGGCGCGTTCTTCGCCGGACAGGCCACCGAAACCGAGTGCGCGGGCCCAGCGACCGAGCCCCGTCGGCGGGAAAAGCCGATCCTTTTCAGTCGCAGTCAATTCGGGGATGGCCTTCGAGAGGATCCGCCGACACAGCGCGTCGCCGATCGATTCGATCGGGCGAACGCCTCGCTGCCGGCCGCCGCCAAGCAGAGTGTCAACAAGCTGATAAAGGAGGTATTCGAGAAACTCGGTGTCCCGCTGATAAACGCCGGGCGCGACGAGGAGTTGCCGACTGTCGCCGGTGCTGTGCTTTATCGTGTGAAGTAGATGGGTCTTGCCCGTGCCCTTGTTGCCGAGGATCGGAATCACTTCGGAATGCGTGTTCGGATCCGCCCGGTAAAGGTCAACGACGGCCAGTAGTTGCTCACGCTCGCCGGCATAGAGCTCCGGCACGTGAAACCGGGCACATGTCTCGTCGTCCGGATTTCGGGCAAAGTAGTTGCGAAAGGGATTCCCTGCGCGACGCAATGCGGCAAGCGAGCCCGCGAGATCCCGACGTTCGATGGTGCTGGTCGTCATATCGGCTCCTCCGATCAATGAGACGCGTCCTGCAATCGGTGCTGGCGACTACCGACCTTCGTCCGCGCTCATTTCTTCCTGATAGTTGACGCCGGCCCCGCGGCCGCTGGCGTAGTAGGCGACTTCGTGCCCGGAAAGCAGTGCGTAGGTCGGCTCCGGGCACGCATACAGCGGTCCGGTCCAGGGGTGAAGATAGATGCGGCCGCCGTCCGTCAGGCGACGGAGTGCGTCGTGAAAATCACCGACACTCAACCCCGGCGTCACCAGTTCCACCTGACGAAACAGCTCGGGCAGGGGGCAGTCTTCGGCCGCCTCGGCCTGCCAACGGGAGAGCGCGTCCAGTATCGCCTGATCCGGGCGGACACCCGAAACCTGTTCACTTCTCAGCGCTGGCAGCACTTGCTCGACCGTCGCCCGTAGACCGTCAAGGCTGCCGTAAAGGCGGACAAGCGTGGCCCGTACGTCGGCGATCTGACCCTGCCGTGCTTCCAAGGCACGGACGCAGTCTTCCAACACCTGGCGCGCACTGGTTTTTTCGAGCAACATTGCAAGTCCCGCGTTGGTGAGTTTCCAACAGGTGTCGTCGCCGGCGAACCAGCCGTTGTGAAAGGCGCGTTCGGCGGCGGCCCGGCCCACGGTGGAGGACGGGAATAGTCCCTGATTACTGCGGGCGGCAAGTGGCGGCAGACCGTCACGGTCGATGGCGGCCTTCCGCATCGCTTCGATAATGAGCTTTTCTACCTTCTCGGCCACGTCGGCCTCCCCCAATCTCGGCCTAAAGGTAAGCGGAACCGGAAATTCGGGCAAGTCCGAATCTGGCCCATAAAATGCCCCGCGTCGCAGGGAGGAATGCCATGTACTCAGTTCTCGTGGCCGCGCTGCTTGTCGCCGGCCCAGCAGAAGATGCGGCGTCGCACGACCGCCAGGTGTACGATGTCCTCAAGGACTTGAACAACCGCGGGGCCGACCTGAATAATGGGGGAGACCCCATCGGTTGCTACCGCGTTTACGAAGGCGGCCTAATTGTATTGCGGTCGATGCTCGCAGGTCGGGCCCCGCTGCACAAATTGATCGACGACGGCCTGAAGCGGGCCGAGCAAAGGCCGTTGCCGGAACGCGCCTTGGTTCTGCACAAGACAATCACGGAACTCCGTGCCGTGCTTAAGCCGAACGTCATCCAACTGCCCCAGCCCACGCTGGTTCCGCCGCCAACTGGACCGCAAGACAAGCCAAAATCCCCCGATCCGGAACCGGCAAAACCCGCAACGCCCCTCATTGCTCCGCCAGCGAATCCCCCGACCAACTCGGCAGCGTCTTTCCCGCCGCCTAACTTGCCGTCGCCCGCTCCGATCCTCCCCGGCATCACGCTGTGGGAGAAACTCGGCGGCGAAAAGAAGATCGAGAAGGCGGTCGATGAGTGGCTCGTGACCGCATTGGCGGACCCGAAACTGGACCTGACCAAGGGAGGGATCGCCAAGCTCGAGGGTGACGCCATCGGTGCGTGCAAACGGCGACTGGTCGGCCATCTGAGCAACCTCACCGAAGGGACCATCCCCTATGTCGGCAAGAACCTGGCCGATTGTCACCCGGGGTTCGCACTGACCAATGACGGCATGACCGCGTTCGTCGGTCATCTTCGGAAGGCGCTGGCCAACCAGGGAGCCGCCTCCGCGGATATCGACGCCGCCCTCAAGAAGATCGAAGAGGCACGCTAGTCGTCTATCGTGGCTTATCGACATTGTGTTAATATGAGATGGTGAGGGACGGCCGAACCATGGAACTATTTCTCGAAAAACACTCAGGCGAAATCCTGATTCTTGTCCTTGCCGTGCTGCTGGCTGTGGCGCTGTTCGTACTTGTACCGCAGTTGCTTCGCCACTCGCAGCGGGGCGTGGAGCTTCGGCATCAGGAGCATCTGAAGGCTCTCGAAAAGGGGCAGAATCTGCCCCCATTCGATGTCCGCGGGCGAGCCGCCGGGAGGACCGCCAGCCTTGTCCCGATGGTCTCTGTGATCAGCGCCGCGACTGTGACGAGCTTTCTGGTCGCCTACCGGTCGGAGTCACTTTTTTCGGTGACTGTGGCTGTGTGGTCAGTGGCAGGGTTGGTCAGCCTCGCGGCAATTACCGGCGGCGTCGCCCTATTGGGTCGACTGGCACAACTCGATGCCGGCTATTCCGACGACGAAGAAGAGGAGCCGGAACAGACTTACACGTGACGCCTGAGTAATGCGAAAACTCCCCGTCTGGATACTACTCGGGTTTACATGCGCGGCGGCAATCGCGAGCTACCGCTGGAGCGGAATTGGCCGGGACGAAAGTGCAGCGTTCGTTCCCGCGGGCGATCAGGAAATCGCATGGATACACGCCGCGACTAGCACGACGGCCTGGGAAAGATTCGTCACGGGAGTCTCGCGCGTCGCACGGGATTGGCCTGAGCTCTCCATCGATACGACGCGGGCATTCTCCGGCACCTCGACTGTCACCCCAGAAATTGTCGCACAAGTTCGCGGGCAATCCGGTCGCCTTCGGATTCGATGGTACAAACTCGCCCAAGGGGCAACAGCCGCCGATTGGGCCGAGCGGCTGTCGCGTCGTTCCCCGCCACCTTTAGCCGTCATCGGCGGAGGGTCCAGCGACAGGGCGATGGACTTGGCACAGGCCATGGCAAACGCTCACTGGCAGGTCGCACCGCTATTGTTTTTCACAACGGCGACCGCGAGCGGTATCGACAACCCCGGCGACCCCCTGGCCGGGGACCTCATGCGGCTCTACCCCCGGCGCACGTTTCGGATGTGCTTTACGAACGCCCAGATGGCTCAGGCGGCCGTAGACTTCGTTTGGAGCCAGCCGGACCTCCGGCCGACCGGCGACCCGATTCCCGCGTTGCCCGTTGTCGGCCTCCTGCCGCTGAATGCAGCCACCTACGTTGCTTCCCAGTGGGAGCAGATCGCGCCATCGGTTTCCGCACTGGAATGGGAGGACGATCCCTACTCGGTCGATCTGGCGAATCAGTTTTACCGCGTGCTTCACGAGTCCGCGCCGGGCCCGGTGCGGATCCAGCCTCGCTTCCGAATCCCCTACAGCGTTGGCGGGCAATACTCGCCCAATCAGTTTGAAGCTGAGGCTGTGGAGCGACTGCTCGCCGGCCTGACGGCCTCACCAATGGAGCGCCAACTGCTGATCCTCCCGACCAATGCCGCACCGGCCCGGCGCGTCCTTCGCGGCATTTGCGGCGCCTTGCCACTCGTCGGACGTAGTCTCGTGGCCGTGACGGGAGATTCCATAAATCTCGACAACGTGTTTCGCGACTCCGATGTCGGCTGGAACGTACGGGCTATCCCAGTGCCCATCGTTTTCTTTTCGCACCAGAACCCCGTCGACTGGGATTGGCCGCCGACGCAGGAAGACCGCGCCTGGCCGCCGGAAAGGCTCCCCACTCCCGCCCCGCCGCTGCGGTTCGACCCGGACACGCAACCGCCAGACTCGTTATTTCCGCCGACAAAGACCGACGAAGTTCTGCTTCATCGCGACCTCGTACGGCTGCTTTTGCAAGCCGCGTTTGCTACATCCGATGGGTCGGCCCTCGTCAGCAACTCGGACAAACTGTTGGGCCGAATACTCGCGGCATCTCCTCCCGTTTTCGATCAGGACGGGAACCGTGCCGCTGGGCGGGGAGAGTTTCTCCTCTGCCTTCGCCCGCAGTTCGCAGATGCGGGCGGAGCCAATCAGGTCCTCTCGGCCGCAACCCTCGAAATCTGGACCCGCACCGGGTCGCCCCCGCAATGGATTCCCGTGAAACGACTGATTCTGGACAATGGCCGAAACACACGAAGCGGATCCTGAACTGAGCAGCCCCGGTGGGCAGCAGTTACCCATTGCGCTCACCGTAGCAATCGTGTCCGTGGCCGCGCTGCTGCTGATGCTCGGGTTCCTCGTATTCGAGCGGGCACGTTGGTTCGGCCAGGCGGACGAGGCAAATATCCGCGAATGGCTCGACGAAGCCCGCGTCTATCGCAAGTCCGTGCCCGACCTCGTCGCCGAATTGCTGCGAATGCACGACCGCGATGGATTCGGCCCATTGGACGGCCCCGTCGTTGTGAAGCGGAAAGAGATTGCCGACCAATTCGCGCGACTCGCGGACCCGATGCGTATCTACGAGAATCAACTACCACTTTTTCCGACGATCTACGTGATGGAGTTGTCATTTCCGGGGACCGGCTGGGACCCGATCATCTGGCGGTCGCCACTGCCCAGGCCGCGCGGGCAGGCAGTCCAGCACATCGAGTTTACGCCGCTACGAGATGAACCGCGGGCCGTCATCCGCTGCGTGTTTCGGGCCCATGCGTTCGCCGCGGAGCAACGGGCGGCAGACGCGGCTCGCGTCCGGCAACTCTGGTTCCTCGCCATCGCTCTCATTCTCGGTGCACTGGCATCGCTACTCGCCTGGCGGCAGGAGCGGGCCAAGCTACGAGCGCTCCGGGCCGCCGAATCGACCGCCAGGGCCGCACTCGAGAAGGAAAAGCGGGCGGCCGACCTGGAGAAAGTCGCCGCACAACAGTTCGCCCGGGCCAGCGTCGCGGCCGGCAGTTACGCACACAACATCAAGAACCTGCTCGTTCGACCCAACGACCTTCTGTCCCGATGTCTCGAATCGGGGCAGGTCCCTCAGACACAGCTTGCCATGCTTTCGGAGGTCCGATCGACGCTCGGCACGGTGACTGACCGGCTCCAGCAGATCCTCCAGACCGTGCGCCGGGAACCTGGGGCGACTGAGCGCGAAGAAATCGACCTGAACGAGTTGATCCGGACACTGGCCGATACCTGGACTGAACTGGCGTCGGAGAAATGGAAACTCGACTTAGTGATCGAAACCTCGGCGGGGCCGTTGAAGATACAGGGCGATCGCTCACATCTGACTCAGATGCTCGAAAACCTGATCTTCAATGCCCGGGACGCAACTTACGAATATCGGAGCGTGCTCCGCGACGAGGCACGGGCGACGACCGACCCAGCCCAACGCCAAAGACTAATTCTTGAATCCGCCAGTTGGCGGGGCAGGGTCATCCTGCGATCGCGGCCAGGACCGGTGCTGGAGGTCGAGGATAACGGGATCGGCATGACGGATGACGTGCTTCGAAAATGCACGGAAACCCATTTCAGCACCAAACGCGAAAACGCGCTGTTCGAGGGCTTGAATGCGGGCTCGGGCCTCGGCCTGTCATTCGTCACAACCGTCGTCGAAAGCCACGGCGGCCGGATGCAAATTACAAGCCTTCCGCGTGCCGGCGCGACGTTCCGGGTGACGTTTTCGGCCCGTGGCGCGGGAGTCCAGCCGGAATGACCGGCGCGACCGATCAACCGGGCAAGCGGGGCAAACTATCCGGCCCGCCAGTCGCTTGCTTCATTGCCTTTGGGGTTTACAATCGTGATAGAAAGGGCGCAAGCCCTGCGCTCGTCGACACCCCCGGGCCTGTGCGATGCAGTACTACACCCTTGATGAAGCCTCGAAAAAGCTCGGCCTGGGGGTCGACGAGTTTCGCAAACGCCTGGCAACCGAATGGAAGACTCTTCGGCGTTTTCCGGACGGGGCAACTCTCCGGTTCCAGGCCCGCGACATTGACGAGTTAGCTCGCAAGATCGGCCGATCGAGCGATCCCGACCTGCAGGTCGGCGAGGCCCCGTTGAGCCTGGCGGAAGAGCCGGCCCCGGCCATCACCAAGAAGAAGCCCGACGAAACACTATTCCTTCCCACTGAGTCGGACGACGACTTTGTCCCTCTGGCCGTGGACGACGGCAGCGCGAAGCCGGCCAAGACGGGGTCGGACAGCGATGTGAAATTGGAAAAAACGGCGGGCGGCACGGTCCGACCGGTCGCCGGCGGCGACGAGCCGACGGAAATGATCGACGTACCGAAAGCTCCCCTGAAGTCCTTCGACCTCCGGGCCGATGAAGGAAAGAAGAAAACCCGCGTTACCAGTGAATTCGAGCTCTCGCTGAATGCCGGCGATGACGATTTCAACCTCGATCTGAACGACGACAGCGACGAAATTCAGATCGGTAAGTCGGCTCGCAAGGGAACGCGGGGCCCGGACAGCGGTATTAACTTGGCCGATCCGGCCGACTCGGGGATTTCCCTGGAAAAGGACTCCAGCGAGTTCGAGCTTTCGCTCGAACCCGACGCCGTAGGACCCAAGACTCCGATGGCAAAATCGGGACCAAAGACGCCGCCCGCCAAGGGCGGGCCGAAGACGACGCCGCCCGTGGCCGCGGTATCTTCAGGCGATGCCGACAGCGAGTTTGAGCTTTCGCTCGACGACGGCAGTGACCCGAATGCGTCGGTGGTCGATTCCGGCGATCAGAAAGACATCTTCGAGACCGACTTCGAGCTGCCCGCCATTGACGACTCCAGTTCGGAAGAGGCGGCCACCGGCAGCGAGGAAAGTGACTTCGATTTGTCCATCGACGACGACTCGTCGGCCGGCCAAGACAGTGCGAGCGAAGTGGTCGCCATCGAAGAAGAAGCCGTCGAGGAAGAACTCGAGCCGATCGTCGACGAAGCCGAAGCGGAACCAGTCCGTGCGTCAGCCGTCCCGGCCGGGCCAGTGGAATGGGGGCCGCTGCCCGTCATCGCCCTTGTTCCCTGCACTTTTGTGATGTTCTTTGTCGGGCTGATGGGCTTTGAACTGCTGAACAGCATGTGGGGCTTTTCCTCGCCCAACCGCGGGGCAGGGCCCATTGTGAAGATGGTGGCTGGCCTGTTCGGCGAAGTCAAAGACTGACCTTCACGCCGGGCGGCCGAAAACCCGTTCGCCGTTCCCGCGGAGAATCGCTCGGCCGAGCCCCAGCGCACGCTCGACGTTCAGCCGCCGCGGCTCAACGAAGTCACGCGCCAGTGTGTCGGCGAGTAGCCGGCGATACATGTTGTATTTGGGCAGTATGAACTCAAGCTTGTAGGCGTCCGAATAGTAGCCGAGCAATTTGTTGTTCGGGACTCCGCCGAGGCGGGCCCGCAGGTCCGGCTCTATGTAGGCCGGGACATTGGAATACCACCAGTGACCGTGCGGCAGGACATTCGGGAAGATCCAAGAGTAACTCACCAGTTCCTGATTAACCGGCCCGCTCGTCAACACACTCACCGGGAATGTAACTTCCGGAAACGCATTGAAGAGCTGCGCGTATTCAATTAAGGAACAGCGACAATCGAACAAGTCCTGCCCCTGAAAAACCCCGGCCGGGTACACCTGGCGATTGACTCCGATCATCAGGTCAAAGGGCAAGCAGAACTCGCGACAATGCTCCGCCAGCAACCAGAACAGTTGAGCGGATAGCTCGGGCGACGACTGGCCGGCCAACAGGGCACGATCGCAATGGGCGAAGGAGTTTGCGGGCTCGGGCCGAAAGCCCGGAGGCAACGAGATCGCGCACGCCCGAGCGCCGGCCGCGACGAATCGCTCGAAAATCACTCGCAACCCGGCCCGGATGTCGCTGATCGACTCCATCGAGGTCCCCGTCGCAGACTGCCAGCGTGTCCGCGTCTGCGCCATGTGCGAATGGAACACGAGGTCGTCGGTTCGAAGGCAGGGGACAAAGAGTCGGGAGTCGAAGCCGGTCAGCCGGTCATCGAAACTGTTGGTCAGGAAAACACACTCCAGGTTGGTGTTCCGGACGACCTCGTCAGTCCAATCCGGGCGGGAACACCGAGTGGCGGCCGCATCAAAAAGCGAATCGGCGTCGGAATCTCTCAGAGTGTCACCGGCGAACCCGAACTGTTTGCGCGCGATCTCCAGCATCCAGGAATAGGCCGAAGTGTTCTCCAGATAGGCGAACTGGCTCAGAATCGCCCGACATCGTTCACGAGGATCAACGTCCGTGGCGATTGCCGCAATCGGCAAGCCGGCCGAATGGGCAAGCTCCGTGAAGTAGTGGTAGTTCAGCAAGTCATCGAGAGACTTGGCCGTCGGGGCAAACGGGTCAATGTGGGAGTGGGTGTCGAAGATAGGTATGGCCCTGAACTGCTCAAACAGCTCATTCGCCAACTCGCTGCTCATGGCACGTTTCTCCTCGGAAACCGGTACGTATTACAACGAATGGTAGCGATTACAAATCAAGCACTTTCAATCCCCCTCCCGTCTGAAGGAATCCAGATAGCGCCGCTGCCCACAAATCATTATCTACATGACAGTTGCGACATTTCACAAAGAAACCCGGAGTCGTTGGCACGCCGTTCGCTCTTACTTTATCCGTCAGCCGGCCCCCCCCAATAAAACCGGCTGACCCGCTTCCCCCAAGCGGATATCTCCCTTCCCCCATCCCCCCTCAGTTTCCCTTCCACTCGCCTCCCTCCGCCCCCCGGAGGGAGGCTTCTTTTTTGCTTCAGTCCAATCGCATTCTTACCCAGGCCATCAGAAGGAACGCGGTCGCGAACCCGACGAGTACCAGGCAAGACTTCAGGACGATCTCAATTTCGGGGTGCGGGTTCAGCAACAGTTGGCTGTAGGCATCCAGCGCCCAAGCGTGGGGCGTCAACTTGCTCCACGATCGCATCGCCTCCGGCATCAGAGCCCGGGGCATCAGGCAACCGCCGAGGCCGGCCAGGACCAATACCAGCAGCGTACCGAAAACCGCCACCTGCGATTCCGTGCGTGCCGCCCCGCCTACGAGAATGGCGATGCCGGTAGCCGCCAGACTTGTCGCAACGACCACGGGGATCAGCCACAGCGGCTGCGAGCCCAGACTCATGCCGAACGCAAGCCGACCGGCCGCGAGGAGAGAAAACCCCTGAATCAGCGACACAGCCAGACACGGCAGGATCTTACCCAACAGGATTTCGCCCCGTGTCAGTGGCGACACTCGCAATCGGAGCAGCGTGCCCTGGCGACGCTCGGCGACGAAAAGCCAGCCCGCCGACAACACCAGAAAGAACGCGAACGTCACGGTCAATGACGGTACCAAGATCTGATAGCGCACCGCGCCCCGTTGGACCAATCCCCCCGTCGGCTCCTCGTAGACCGTGGCGTTCGAATCGCGCACCGCGGTCAAAGGCTGGGATCGGGTCAGCCGGCTCCAGGATTTCGCGGTCAGATCATATTTCGAAAAGAGCCGGTTCAGGACCGGAATTGCGATGGGCAACTGGCGGCCGACTTCCTCGAACGCCCGGCCGATCATCCACGGCATCACCACCCGGAGCAGGGTGACCTGCGCGCCCTGCTCGATGATCGCGGCGGCCGCGTCCTGCGTCGGATCGCGGAGTACCTCGAGGTCCAGCGATTTCAGATCGATGCCCTCGCGAAAGAACGGGTTGAGGCCCGGCTTTTTCAACACGCGGTCATCGAGAAAAGAGCACTGGCCGACTCGCCGGCTAAACTCCGGCCCGAAGACGAGGACTGCCGACCGGTCTCCACGCCCGACCAGCCGACGGGCCGCGTCGCGGTCGCGAATGATCTCGACGCGGATGCCGGCCGTCTGCTCCAGGTCTCGCAGCACGACCGTCGACCAGTCGCGGGGCGCGGGACCGGGGCCGTCGACCGGGGGCTCGTCACCCGCAGCCGGGCCGCGATCCTCGATGACGACCGAGACACGAAGCCGGTCGTCCGGCTTCTGACCGAACCCCTCGCCCAGAAGCATACCGAGCAGAAGGATGAACAGTACCGGCATACCGAGCAGAACGATCGCGGCACGACGGTCCCGCAGCAGCAGGCGGAGGTCTTTCCCTGCAAGAACACCGACGGCCATGAATCAGTCCCGTAGTTCCCGTCCCGTGAGCAGGAGAAAAACCCGCTCCAACGTGGGCGGTCGCAGTTCGAGCGCGTGCCCGTCGCTTCCGAGTTCGCGGAGCACTCGCACGACGTGGGGTAAGGCAATGGCAGGTGCCTTCGCCGTCAACTCCGTCACGCCGTGCGAAGTGGCGACCTCGCTGATGCCGGGAATGGAACCCCAGGCAGCCACCCGGCCGACGGCGGGAAACCGGATCCGGCTTGCGTCCAGTTTCAGCAATTCATGCAAGTCATCACACTTGATCATGCGGCCGTTGTCGACGATGCCCACTCGCCGGCAAACGGCTTGCACCTCGTCCATGTAGTGACTGGTGTAGACGACTGTCATTCCGCCCGCGTTAAGACGCAGGACTTCGTCGAGAATTGCCTGCCGACTCTGCGGATCGACCCCTGCGGTCGGCTCGTCGAGAAAGAGGATGTCGGGTTGGTGAAGTACCGCCAAAGCGAGATTCAGCCGCCGTTTCATGCCGCCGGAAAACGCGCCGGCCCTGTCGTCGGCGCGGTCGGCCAGTTGCACTGCGTCGAGGGCGGCCGCCACGCGGTCGTCCAGATCCGCGCCCGTCAGGCCGTACAGTTGACCGAAAAAACGGGCGTTCTCGCGGGCGGTGAGTTCGGGGTAAAGGGCCAACTCCTGCGGAGCGAGTCCGATCCGGCCCCGAATGGCGGGATGGCCCGGGCCGACTGGTAGACCGCGGAGTGTCACGGTCCCGGAGTCCGCCGCTGACAGACCTGTCACTACCGAAATCAGCGTGGTCTTGCCCGCGCCGTTAGGCCCCAGCAATCCGAACAGTTCGCCCGCCTTCAATTCGAAGCTGATGCCATCTACGGCCACGTGCGACCCGTACGACTTGCGGACGTTTTCCACCCGCAGGAGGTCACCGCGACTATCAATCGGATGAGGGAGACTCACGATGTCAACGTACAACGACGCCCGCCTCCGCCAAGTCAACGACCGGCCGGAGCAATTCGCGGGGCGGTATGTGCTTTACTGGTCGCAGATGTATCGGCGATTGAGCCACAATCACGCACTTGACTATGCGTTGTCGCGGGCGGTCGCCCTGAACCGGCCGCTGGTAGTCTACGAGGGGCTGCGCCTCGACTATCCATGGGCGAGCGCGCGACATCACCAATTCATCCTTCAGGGCATGGCAGACAACGCCGGGCGTGCGCGAGCCATCGGCATCAACTATTGGCCGTTCGTCGAAACGCCTGACAACAGGGCGGCGGGTCTTCTCCGGAAACTTGCGGCTGACGCGTGTCTGATCGTCACTGATGACTTTCCTGCCTTCATCGCGCCACGGCAGACGGCGGCCGTGGCGCTTCGCTCGCCGGCCCGTGTTGTCGCTGTGGACGGCAACTCCATCGTCCCGCTTTGCCTGCTGGGCCCGGCCGTATCCGCGGCTGCCCACCTTCGGCCCCGAATCCACAAGGCGTTTACAGAAGCCTGGCAGCACCGCGCGTGCGCGGAACCGGTGTTTTCCAAGGTGACATCCGGCACAATTGATCCGCCGTTCACCCTGTGGGCCCCAGCCAACATCGAGGAATTCGTTGCCGGCCTGCCGATCGATCAATCCGTGCGTCCGGTCGCGGAGTTGACGGGCGGCGCGACGGCGGCCCGCACCAAGTTGGACGTTTTCCGGAAGGAGCGACTCCGGGGCTATGCGGAAAAGCGGTCCGCACCGTGCCCTCCGGAAGAGGGACATTCCAGCGAACTTAGCGCTCATCTGCACTACGGACACGTCAGCATTGAAGAGATCATTGCCCGCGTCCTCGGTCGCTGGAGCCCCGACAAGCTCAACCTCGCGTGCCGGGGCAAGCGCGAGGGATACTATTCCGACGACTTGGACGTGAACAGCTTTCTCGACGAGGCCATCACCTGGCGCGACGTCGGATTCCAATGGCACTGGCACCGGGCCGCGGACACCCGGTCTCTGGAATCCGCCTTGCCGACCTGGGCCATGAAAACGCTCGACGCCCACGCGGCCGACCGTCGCGAACACCTTTACGCACTTGAACAGTTCGAGTCGGCCGACACACACGACAGCCTCTGGAACGCGGCCCAAACGGAACTGGTTAAGACCGGGAGAGTCCAAAACTACCTGAGGATGCTCTGGGGAAAAAAGATTCTGGAATGGACCGAGTCGCCGGGCGAGGCTTACCGGATCATGGTACATCTCAACAATAAGTACGCGGTCGATGGTCGCGACCCCAACTCCTACACGGGAATCCTCTGGTGTTTCGGGCTGTTTGACCGTCCTTGGGCGCCGGAGCGGCCGGTGTACGGGACGGTCCGGTACATGTCGTCAGACAACACGGGCCGCAAATTCAAGCTGGCCGGCTATCTGGAATATGTGCGCGGGTTGAGCGGACCCGGCACCGGCCGGAAATCCCTTTTCTGAGCGGAATGCAGGAGAACCCGGTTGCGACAGCCGGGCAAATTATGCATATATGCTAGGATACTTATGGCCCTACCCTAACGGCCCCGGAGCGCGGGAATGCCTGCCACGACGACCGCGACTGAGTTTGTTGACGTTGTCCGAAAGAGCGGCCTGCTCACACCGGAACGAATCGACGAGGCTCAGAAGACGATGCCCGCGGACGCCGCGGAGCATCCGAAGAAGGCTGCCGAACATTTCATTAAGCAGGGGCTCCTGACCCCGTTCCAGGCCGGCCTCCTGATCAACGGCAAATGGCGCGGCTTTCAGATCGCCGGCGGTAAGTACAAGTTGCTCCAACTTCTCGGCATCGGGGGCATGGGGAAGGTCTACCTTTGCGAACACATCCGGATGAAACGGCTG
>JAIBBI010000253.1 GCA_019694755.1 Gemmataceae bacterium | reverse complement strand
TTTCCACACGTCCCGGCAGAGCATGTCGCGAGTGACCGTTTCGTTCTTGTGCCGCAAGAGGTAGGCGAGCAACTCGAACTCCCGGTTGCTGAGGTCTATCTCAACCCCGCCGCGTGAAACCCGGCGGCCGACCAGATCAACCTCCAAGTCGTCGGCCCGAAGCACCAGTTCCCGATCGCCCAGGTTCCTCCGCAGGAGCGCCCGCAGCCGCGCCACCAACTCGGCGAACGCGAATGGCTTAACCAGATAGTCGTCCGCCCCGCCGTCCAGTCCGGCGACACGGTCCTCCACCGCGTCCCGCGAAGTGAGGATCAGCACCGGCCTTGTGAAGCCGTGAGAGCGGAGATCGCGGAGCACCTCAAAGCCGTCCCGGCCGGGCAGCATCACGTCCAGGATGACCGCGTCGGGCGGACGGGTAGTCGCCAGATAGTAACCCTCCTCGCCAGTACCAGCCGTCTCTGCCTCAAACCCTTCTTCCTCAAGCCCGCGGCGAACGCTCGCGGCGAGCTTCTTCTGGTCCTCGACGATTAGTATGCGTGGCATATTCTTCCTCCGTCTCCCTCGCGTTATCCTCTCTCTCAACCCGGCTCCAGACCCGCCTTCCCGCCAGATTAGCAAAAACTAACCCAACGCTAATTAGGCTGCGGCACAGCCGTCGGATATCAAATCGGAGAGCGATTGCGATGTGAAGCTCCGCGGTCCGTGGAGGCGAAGATGCGACTCGCAGGCGTACTCACCCTGTTTTTCTCGGCCGTCGCACTCGCGGGCGAGCCGAAACCCGTGCTTCACGACTTCGAGGGCACGAAGGTCGGCGACGTGCCGAAGGGATGGTCAGTTGCCAAGACCGGCACGGGCGACGGCAGTGCTTGGGAGGTCGTGCAAGACAAAACCGCGCCGAAAGGGGGAAAGGCGCTGGCCCAAATCGCAAAGAGCGAAAACAGCGTGTTCAATCTCTGCGTGGTTGATGACACGGCCTTCCGCGACGTGGAGGCGTCGGTCGCGTTCAAAGCGATTCGTGGCGAGAGCGACCAGGGCGGGGGCATCGTGTGGCGCTACGCGGACGCGAACAACTACTACGTCGCCCGGTTCAACCCGCTCGAAGACAACTACCGTCTTTACCACGTCGCTAGCGGCAAGCGCACCCAGATCGGGGGCAAGGAGGGGCTGAAAGTCAAGACCGGCGACTGGCACACGCTCACCGTCCGCATGGTCGGAGAGTCCATAACCTGCTCACTCGACAGCAAGGCCCAGATCCAGGCGAAGGACAAAACACACGCGAAGGCGGGCAAGGTCGGGCTGTGGACCAAGGCCGACGCGCGAACCTACTTTGACGAGTTCACCGCCACAGAGGTGAAATGATGTCTCGCCGCACCGCGTTCACGCTCGTCGAACTTCTCGTCGTCATCGCCATCATCGCCGTGCTCATCGGCCTGCTACTTCCGGCCGTCCAGAAAGTGCGCGAGGCCGCGGCCCGGATGAAGTGCCAGAACAACCTGAAGCAACTCGGCCTCGCCGCACAAAGCTACCACGACTCGAATCTGAAGTTTCCGGTCGGCGTCCGCATGCCCTACGCCACCGCCGGGAATGACCCGCTCACCGGCAGCATGGCAAACCCGTTCGGGCCGAACTGGGCCGTTTTCATGCTCCCCTACTTCGAGCAAGACAACCTGTTCCGGCAGGCCAACACCAACGCCTACCCCGGGACCGCGAACGTGCAAAACCTTGCGGCCTACAACGTGGCCTGGCGGGTGGTCCGCTCCCAACGCATGCCGAACCTCGTCTGCCCGTCCGACAAGGGGGCTGACGCCGAACCGTTCACCGACCCACTCGGCCGACTGCCCGAGGGCGGGTGGGCACGCGGCAACTACGCCTGCAACGGCGGCACGGCCGACAGCGACCACCATATCCGTGGCGACAACGGGGTGAACAACCCACCGTTTTTGGGGATGAGCAAACGTCCGGTGATGTCGATCGACTTCGGCGTGTCCATCGCCGGTGTCACCGACGGCACAAGCCAGACGTTTTTGTTTCACGAGGTGCGAATTGGTGTGTCGCCGAAGGACATGCGCGGGACGTGGGCGCTCGGGTTCCCCGGAGCCAGCATGGTCGTCGCCGGTCGGGATACCAACCCGACGCCGAACAACGCGGTCGAGGACGCCGACGAGATCGAGGCTTGTACCGAGTTCTTCTACCCCGGCATCGGGACACGCGATCGCATGGGCTGCCGGAACAAGGCGGCCTACGGCATGGCGGCTCAAGCCCGCAGCCGACACACCGGCGGGGTGAACGCCTGCTTCGTGGACGGACACGTGCAGTTCATCCGCGATTCAATTAGCCAGCGCACGTGGGTGCTGCTCCAGTCCACCAACGACGGACAGGTGTTTGACGAGAACTACTGACGCCGTAGGAGGAACGGGAATGTCCCGGCTGCTCTCACTCGGGCTGCTCGCTGGCCTCGCCGCCACCGCCCAGGCCGATGACCCGAAGACACTGAAGCTCGCCCAGACCGTCGCACTCGAAGGGAAGGCGGGACGGTTCGATCATCTGGCGCTCGATGCGAAAGGCGAGCGGCTGTTTGTCGCCAACCTGTCAAACGACTCGCTCGACATCGTGGACCTGAAAGCCGGGAAGCTGGTGAAGCAGATAGTCGGCCAGAAGAAGGCCCAGGGT
The DNA here is from genome assembly GCA_019694755.1 of Gemmataceae bacterium. GTDB lineage: Bacteria > Planctomycetota > Planctomycetia > Gemmatales > Gemmataceae > JAIBBI01. Next base: position 1,104 of record JAIBBI010000253.1, on the reverse strand, counting down.
GTCGCTTTTGCCCCGGCGCTCAACCGCATCTACCAGGGAAACGGCACGGACGGGGTGTGCAACGTGTTCGACGGGAAGACGTTCGAGAAACTGCACAGCCTCAAGCTACCAGACGCCGACAACGTCCGCTACCACGCCCGAAGTGGCCTCGTGTACGTCGGGCACGGGGAAAAGTCCCTCACCGCCTTTGACGCCAAGACGTATGAGGTGAAAGCGACAATCCCCCTCCCCGGCGCGCCGGAGTCTTTTCAAATCGATGACGGCCGAAAGCGGATGTACGTCAACTGCTTGAAGCCTGCGACAGTGGCGGTCATCAATCTGGATACCCACGAGGTTGTCGCCAAATACCCTCTGACGCTCGCCGACGCCAACTTCCCGCTGACCCTCGACACCAAGGGGCAGAGAGTATTTGTCGGCTGTCGTAAGAAGCCGATGGTTGTGGTATTGGACGCTGCGACAGGCAAGGAACTGGCCGGGGTCGAGATCCCCGGCGACATCGACGACCTGTTCTTCGACGCAAAACGCGGCCGGCTGTATGCCGCCTGTGGCGAGGGCGCGCTGGCCGTACTCGAAGAAAAGGATGGAGCGTTCACCGTGGTCGAGAAGTTCACAACCGCCAAGCTCGCCCGCACCTGCCTGTTTGACCCGGACGGCGACCGGCTGTTCGTCGTCCTGCCCCGCAACGGTGATTTAGCCCCGGAACTCCGCATCTACACCCCTAAGCCGTGAGCCTTCGGAGATTGACTATGAAGCGTCGCAACTTTCTTTTCGCCTCGTCAGGTGCAATCGCCGGCTCCCTGTTGGTGCCCGGATTCGCCGAAGCCGATGACGGTGACAAATCGCCTTACGCCGCAAGCGGCTTGATTTCCGGCAACCCGAAGCCGCTCCGATACAAGGAGGTTCCCGGCTTCCTGAGCGCAGCCCAGATCTCTCCCCACCACACCGCCCACTACGGCGGTGCGCTCAAAGCGTTCGTCGGAGCTGACGCCAAGTTCGAGGAGAGCTTCACGAAGGGAACCGCCATCGACTCGGCCGCTTTCGAGCGGCTGAAGCAGATCCAGTCAAGCCGAGGGAATAGCGTCATCCTGCACGAGCTGTACTTCG
>JAIBBI010000252.1 GCA_019694755.1 Gemmataceae bacterium | reverse complement strand
GGTCGTCCTCGACGACTACGCCGACCGCTACCCGCGGCAGGCCGACGAACTCCGCAAGCTGGCCGCGAAGATCGAGGCCGCGGCCGCGGTCGCGCCGTCGTCGGCCGCGCGGGTGCCGGCCGCGCCGGTGACGGCGGTGATGGCGACGAACGCCGACCGGGTGCGGAAGCTGGCAACGGGCGGCGACCCGTCGGAGACGTGGGACCAGCCCATCGCGTTTGGCCGGTATAGCATCGTCCGCCCGCTCGGCCGCGGCGGCATGGGCACCGTCTACCTGGCTCACGACCCGCGGCTCGACCGCGATGTGGCCCTGAAGATTCCGACCCGCGACCTGACGGCGAACGCGCGGGTGAGCGAGCTGATGATGCGCGAGGCCCGCGCGGCCGCCCGGCTGCACCACCCGAACATCTGCCCGGTGTACGACGTGGGTTTCGAGGATGGGGTGCCGTACATCACGTCGCTTTATATCGACGGCGAGCCGCTGTCGGCCATCGCGAAGCGGCGGCCGCTTCTGGACGCGCAGGTGGCGAAGCTGGTCGCGACGGTGGCCCGGGCGCTCGACTACGCGCACCGGGCGGGCGTCGTCCACCGCGACCTGAAGCCGTCGAACGTGATGCTGGACCGCGCGGGCAACCCGGTGGTGATGGACTTCGGCCTGGCGAGCCGGACTCACCCGGACGAGCCGGACCGCGTCAGCTCGACGGCCCTGGCCGGCTCCCCGGCGTACATGGCTCCGGAGCAGCTGGCCGAGGGCCGGTCGGGGCCGGCGACGGACATCTACGCGCTCGGCGTGGTGCTGTACGAGTTGCTAACGGGCCGGCTGCCGTTCCGCGCCGCGGCGGCGGACCTGTGGCGACAGGTGATCCACGAGCCGGCCCCGCCGCCATCGCGGCACCGCCGCGGCCTGTCGCCGACGCTGGACGCGGCGTGCGTGAAGGCGCTCGCGAAGCGACCGGAGGACCGCTTTGCCAGCATGGCCGCGTTCGCCGACGCGCTCGACGCGCCACACGCGGGGCCGCGGGCGGGCATGGGCCACACGGTGCTGCTGATCGCGGGAGCGGTGGCCGTCATCGCAGCCGCGGCCGTCGCGGTGTGGGCGCTGCGGCAGTAGGGAGCGGAGAGTGGGCACGGCTTTCAGGCATCGTACTCGTGCGATACCATGTACGGGGCTTGAGGAAGGGAGACGCGAATGCAGCGAAACATGGACTTAGTGCGAACCATCCTCATGCGGATGGAAGGAAACTCTTCCGGTTGGGCCCCGAATGATCTAGGGATCAAAGGGTTCTCGCCGGGCGAAGTCGGCTACCACTGCCACATCATGATGCAAGAAGGCTTGATCGAGGGAACTGACACCACGGCCAAGTTAAGTGTTGGGCCGGAAGCCATGCCCTCAAGTTTGACTTGGAAAGGCCACGAGTTCCTGGATCTCGCGCGAGACCAGGAGCGGTGGAACCGAGCCAAGGCGCTCATCGCCAAGGTCGGTAGCGCGCCGATCTCGGTCTGGACGAAGGTTCTCAACGACCTTTTGTGGAAGAGTGTTGAAGCGGTTGCTGCCAAGCAGGGTTGAGAGAGCCCGGAGACGAGGCATGGGAGCGACGGAACAGTCGACGAAGAGACAGTTGTTGCAAAACGCACTCGGCTGGTTCCGACCGCATGTTCGTCAGAATCTTGTGGCACCTATTGAGAGCCAATTTCCAAACTGGCCGTTGACCCGAGAAATCCAAGATTTGCTGCGTCGCACCGACATGATCGACCGCTTCGTCATCGATTGGGGCGAAGAGCAGATTTCGCTGGCAGGCCTCCTCGAAAAGTTGTCGCAAGAAGACATCGAGCTTCTGCCTCTGTTCAAGCGGATCGTTCTCGTTTACCGCCGGCACCGGGCGTCCGAGACGGAAGCATTGGCGGAAAAGACGTTCCATCTGGAGTTGACCGAAACGCTCGAAGAGGATGTGAAGGCGCTGGACGCCTTGATAGTCGCGGGAGGCTTTGACGAGATCGATCCACTGCGGCTCCCTCGGTTGAAGGACTTTCTACCCGTCCAATACATCGAATCGGTAGCGGGCAGTTCGGGAGCGTTTCGAGACCGCCAGTTCGACGAGAAGTTCCACGTCCTCCAGGCACCGCACCTCTTTCTCCCCGACCTGGGCTACTTCCGTGCGAAGTGCGAAAGCCGCGACACACCCTTGGCCGTCGCTTTCATCGACATCGACGACTTCAAGTCACTGAATACCCGCCACACGGAAACCAAGGTGGATCGCAACCTGCTCCCCCGGTTCATGCAAGCCATCGAAGCTCTCGTCTTCCACCACGGCTACGCTTATCGCCAGGGCGGCGACGAATACTTGATCCTCCTTCCCAGCCTTTCCCAACCTCTGGCGATCGGCTTTCTGGACGAGCTGCGTCGCAAGTTGGCCGGCCTTTCCTATCCGGACATTGCGGAAAGGACGACGGTATCCATCGGCTTATGCGTTGTTGCCCCAGATTGTCCCTTAACCGACCGGGAGCTGCTCGACCGGGCCAATCGGGCCAAGCAATTTGCGAAGGCACACGGCAAGAACTGCATCGCGACCTACCGCGGCTCTCGCTTGATCGAACAGGAGTTGCAGATCGCGACGGCTCCGGTGTCCGTCTCGACTGGGGCCAACTGAAAGCTCGTGTCCATCGACCTACTCGACGCTTCGGAGCAAGTCGCTCGCCCGCATGCCGTCGAGTTCGCCTTGGCGGGCCAGGATGCTTGAGCAGGACCGCCGATGGCCGACCTGTCCGACCTCCAACACGATGCTTTCGACAACTCGGCGAAGATGGCGTGCCGGCAACCTCCGTGTCTTGCGCGAAGCGGCCTTCCTCATCTCGGCCGACGGCGACCGCACCCGGCTCCGCTGCGCCTGGTGCGAGCTGATAGGCGCGACTGGCCCGGACGTTCGGTATATTGACTCGATGCGAACGGTACTTCTCTTGGTCGTCGCCCTGGCCTCCCTGTCGGCGGCGTCGTGTAAGAAAGCCAAGCCCATCATCGTGGGTAAGTGGCAAGAGCCGGCTGGGGGCGTATTCGAGTTCCGCTCCGACGGCATACTGGTCACAACCAGTGCGACGACGGGCAAGACGAACCAGGTGAAGTACCGCTTCGTGGATGAAACCACGATCGAACTGACGACGCTGGAAGGGAACGTCGCGGGACAACTCGTCATCGACTCCCTAACGCAAACGGAAGTTGGGCTGGCGTTTAAGGACGCCGGGAAGCGATACCTGTTCCGGCGAGTGCAGTAGGACGCTTGCCGTCCGCAATTCGAGACCCGCACGGCAGCCGACGCAACCAGCACCGAAATCCCCGGACACTTCGCTGCCGCCGCGCAATTTGATAGGTGAGGGCCGTTCGCGGCCCCGTCAAAAACAGCCGGCGGCGACGCCGATTACCATAGCGCCCACGCCGCGGGGCGGTCGATGTTCGACCGCCCCGCGGTGTCTTTTTTGCGCCCGGACGCTGCCCCGCCAGAACGACGACCCCGGCCCCTCACTTGGCCGGCCGTTGACCCCGTGCCCGCCGGGTGCTACCCTTCCCGAACCAACGCCAGCCGGAGGGTACCGATGATCGAGTTCAACTGCCCCGAGTGCGACGAGCCAATGGAAATCTCGGACCGCATGGCGGGCAAGCAAACCGATTGCGTCAACTGTGGCGTCCGCCTGGCCGTGCCCGAGGAGCCCGACGCCCCGCGCGGCCGCGGCCGCAAGAAGCGAAAACGGCCCACCATGCCCCGCGGCGACCTGCGGCAGATCG
>JAIBBI010000101.1 GCA_019694755.1 Gemmataceae bacterium | reverse complement strand
GCAGCTTCGAAGACTACGTCAACATCGTGGCCGAAGACCCCGGCGTGACGCGCAGCGCGTTCCAGCGTCTTTACGACATGATCATCTCGCACGGCGTCGAAGACGTCTACGAGAACAAGGAAAAGCAGACCCGCTACAAGTTCTTCACCGATTGCGCCGGGAAGTTCGGCGAGGCGGTGTTCGGCCTCGATCGACAACTCGCCCAACTCGTCAACACCTTCAAGAGCGCGGCCCGCGGGTACGGCACCGAACGACGCGTGCTGCTCCTGCACGGACCCGTCGGCTCGGCGAAATCCACCATCGCGCGGTTGCTCAAGCGCGGGCTCGAAGAATACTCGCGCACCGATGCCGGGATGCTCTACAGCTACTCCTGGAAGATGGACGACGGCACCTGGGTGAAATGTCCCATGCACCAGGACCCGCTTGCGCTCGTCCCGATCGAAATGCGTGCGTCGTTCCTCGACCGACTATCGGCTCGGGCCAAGCCCAGTGAATACGGCATCGCCATCCGGGGTGAGTTGAATCCGTTCTGCCGACAGATGATGCGCGAACGCCTCGCCCGCTACGACGGCGACTGGTACCGCGTGCTCGAAGACATCAAAGTCTATCGCCTCACGCTCAGTGAGCAGGACCGCATCGGGATCGGGACCTTCCAGCCCAAGGACGAAAAGAACCAGGACAGCACCGAACTCACCGGCGACATCAACTACCGCAAGATCGCCCAGTTCGGCTCTGATTCCGACCCGCGGGCCTTCAATTTCGACGGCGAACTGAACATCGCCAACCGCGGCATTGTCGAGTTCATCGAGATTCTCAAGCTGGACGTGGCGTTCCTGTACGACCTGCTCGGCGCGTCGCAGGAGCACAAGATCAAGCCGAAGAAGTTCGCCCAGACGGATATCGATGAGGTGATCCTCGGCCATACGAACGAGCCCGAGTACAAGCGGCTTCAGAACAACGAGTTCATGGAGGCGCTGCGCGACCGAACCGTGAAGATCGACGTGCCGTACGTCACCCGGCTGGCGGACGAGGTCAAGATCTACGAGAAGGATTTCAACGATAAGAAGGTCCGCGGCAAGCACATCGCCCCACACACCGTCGAGGTGGCGGCCATGTGGGCGGTACTCACTCGACTCGAAACGCCGAAGCACGCCAGCCTGACCCAACTTCAGAAGCTGAAACTCTACAACGGGAAGACGCTGCCCGGCTTTACCGAAGACAACGTCGTCGAGTTGAAGCGGGAAAATCCGCACGAGGGGATGACCGGCATCAGCCCGCGCTACATCCAGGACAAGATCTCGAACGCGCTCGTAGCTCACCCCGACGAGGACAACATCAACCCGTTCATGGTGATGAAGGAACTCGAAGAAGGGCTACGCCACCATTCGCTGATCACGAATCAGGAGCAGCTCAACCAGTACCGCGAACTGCTTGCCGTCGTCCGCCAGGAATATGAGGACGTGGTCAAGAACGAGGTCCAGCGAGCCATCGCGGCGGACGAAGACGCCCTGACCCGCCTGTGCGGCAACTATATCGACAACGTGAAGGCGTACACGCAGAAGGAAAAGGTCCGCAACCGGTACACGGGAAACTACGAAGACCCGGACGAACGGCTCATGCGCTCGATCGAGGACAAGATCGACATCCCCGAGGGCCGCAAGGACGACTTCCGCCGGGAGATCATGAACTACATCGGCGCACTGGCCCTCGACGGCAAACGGTTCGACTACAAGACCAACGAGCGGCTTCAAAAGGCACTCGAACTTAAACTTTTCGAGGACCAGAAAGACACCATCAAGCTGACGAGCCTGGTGTCGAACGTCGTGGACAAGGCGACCCAGGAGAAGATCGATATCGTCAAACAGCGGCTGATCCGCAACTACGGCTACAACGAGTCGAGCGCAACCGACGTGCTCAACTTCGTCGCGTCGATTTTCGCCCGCGGTCAAACGAAGAAGTGACCGTGGTGACGGGGTGACGTGGTGACAAGGTGACAAGGTGACAGGGTGACAGGGTGACAGGGTGACTAGGTGATTGAGGGAATCTGACTTGGGTGAGAAGATTACTACTCACGGTGAGTTGAGCGTTTACAAACGTTCGGTGGACGCCGGGATGGCGATCTTTGAGTTGACTCGGTCGTTTCCCTGTGAAGAGAAATGCTCACTGACAGACCAGATACGTCGATTATCGCGTTCGGTATCTGCGAATCTGGCAGAGGCATGGCGAAAGAGGCGATATGAGGCAGCGTTTCGCAGCAAACTTTCCGATTCGGAAGCAGAGGCCGCCGAGACTCAGGTATGGCTGGAGTACGCGGTGAAATGCGGATATCTGGAGCGGGAATGCGCAGCAAAGCTCTATCAGGATTACGACGCTATCATCCGCACGCTGGTGGGCATGATCACGCATCCGGAAACTTGGGTGATCAGCAGCTAACCATGAGGAACTCCACTATGACCAGCCAGTTGACTAGCGGGCACCCCCTCGACCGATCCACGACAAAATGGTCGCACCATCGCCCCCTCACCATGTCACCTCGTCACCATTTCACCTTGTCACAGTCCACGACGAGCCTCCCGGCTCGAACGGAGCCCTGACATGGGCCAGAAGATCGAAACAGACAGCCAGCGGTTCAAGAAGCTGGTCCGCGGGAAGGTCAAATCCGACCTGTCGAAGTACATCACGCGCGGCGAGATGATCGGCAAGAAGGGCAAGGACCTCGTTTCGATCCCGTTGCCGCAGATCGAGATCCCGCAGTTCAAGTTCGGCAAGAAAGGCAGTGGCGGGGCCGGCGCGGGGCAGGGCGATGTCGGTCAACCGTTGGGGCCGCCTCAGCCCGGCGACGGCGAAGGCGCGGCCGGCGATCAGCCCGGCGGGCACATTCTCGAAGTCGAGTTCACAATGGAGGAGCTCGCCCAGATTCTTGGCGAGCAACTCGCTTTGCCGCGGATTGAGCCCAAGGGCAAGAAGAACCTGATCACGACCCGCGACCGGTACACCTCGATCCGGCCTGTGGGCCCCGAGGGCTTGCGACACTTCAAACGGACTTTCAAACGGGCCCTGCGACGACAGATCTCGGCCGGTTCGTACGATCCCGGCGACCCGACCGTCATCCCCATCCGCGAGGACAAGCGGTATCGGGCTCCGAAGGAGGTCCAGCAGCCGCAGGCGGTCGCGTGCATTGTGTACATGATGGACGTGTCGGGCAGCATGACCGACGAACAGAAGGAGATCGTCCGCATCGAGGCATTCTGGCTCGACACGTGGATCAAGCGCCACTACCAGGGCGTCGAGACCGTGTACATCATTCACGATGCTGCAGCCAAGGAGGTCGACGAGCACACCTTCTATCACACCCGCGAATCCGGCGGCACGAAGATCAGCGCAGCCTACGAATTGGCGGACCGTATCATCGACGCCCGCTATCCCCCGAGCGAGTGGAACGTCTACGCCTTCCACTTCAGCGACGGCGACAACTGGGGCGACGATACGCCCAAGTGCATCGACCTGCTCACCGACCGGATGCTCCCGAAACTCAACCTGTTCGGCTACGGACAGGTGGAAAGCCCGTACGGCTCCGGTGAGTTCTTCGACTACGTCCACGAACTGGTCGGCGACCAGAAGAACGTCGTCACCAGCAAGATCCCCGACCGCGACGCCATCCTCGGATCGATCAAGGAGTTCCTGGCCACGGGAAGATGATCTCGGAGGTCGGAGGTCGGAGGTCGGAGGCCGGACGGCGAAGAGATCAGGGACCAGAGGAGGAATGTCGTGTTTGGAAAACCAGCTCTTCGAGGCCGACTTTACAGCAATCCCCCGACTGGTGGGTCTTCTGCACCGACCCCCAACCTCTGACCTCCGACCTCACACTATGTCCATCACCACCTTTTACGACACGAAACTACCGCCGCACCTGCGGTCTCTCAAGGAGGAGATCGAGGGGTACGCGCGGGGGTATGGGCTCGACTTTTTCGAGACCATCTTCGAAGTCGTGGACGCGGACGATCTCAACGAGATCGCTGCCTACGGCGGGTTTCCCACCCGGTATCCGCACTGGTCGTTCGGGATGCAATATGAGGAGCTGAAGAAAGGCTACGACTTCGGTTTGTCCAAGATCTATGAGATGGTCATCAACAACGACCCGTGTTACGCGTACCTGATGCGGAGCAACCACGACGTGGACCAGAAGCTGGTCATGGCCCACGTCTACGGCCACTGCGACTTCTTCAAAAACAACGCTTATTTCGCGCACACCAACCGCAAGATGATGGACGAGATGGCGAACCACGGCGCGCGAGTCCGCCGGTATGTGGAGAAGTACGGCGAAGACGAGGTCGAGCGGTTTCTCGACGTGTGCCTGTCGGTCGATGACCTGATCGACATTCATTCGACAGCGATCAAGCGGCGGGGCGACTCCGGTCGGTACGAATTCCACGCGCCGGATGCCGACGGTGCCGAACCGCACGCGACTAAATTCCGGTCCAAGGAGTACATGGACGAGTACATCAACCCCCGCGCCGCCCTGGCCGCGGAGGAGGAGGCCGAGCGGAAGAAGGCCGAGCGGGCCGCCCGCAGCTTTCCGGAGCGGCCGGAGAAAGACGTCCTGCAGTTTCTCATTGAGTACGCGCCGCTCAAGCCCTGGCAGCGCGACGTGCTCTCGATCATCCGAGACGAAGCGTACTACTTCATGCCGCAGGGTCAGACGAAGATCATGAACGAGGGGTGGGCCAGTTACTGGCACTCGACGATCATGACGACGCGGGCGCTCTGCCCGAGCGAAGTCGTCGATTATGCCGACCACCACTCGGGCACGATGGCGATGTCGGGTGGCCGGCTGAACCCGTACAAGATCGGCATCGAGTTGCTCCGCGACATCGAAGAGCGGTGGAATGCGGGCCGGTTCGGCAAGGAGTGGGACGAGTGCGACGACCACGCGGCCCGGCAGAATTGGGATCGGCAGCTCGGACTGGGTCGGCAGAAGATCTTTGAAGTCCGGCGGATTCACAACGACATCACCTTCATCGACACGTTCCTGACGCCCGAGTTCTGCATCCGGCACAATTTGTTCACGTTCGCGTGGCAGGAGCAGTACGGGCAGTACTTCATCGAGAGCCGGGATTTCGGGAAGATCAAGGAGCAGCTTCTCGGGAGTCTGACGAATTTCGGAAAACCCTGGATTTACGTGACGGACGGGAACTACCGGAACCGCGGGGAACTCCTGCTCCGGCACCGGCACCAGGGAGTTGACCTGAGCCAGAAGGAAGCGAAGGATGTACTGGTGAACCTGCAGCGGATCTGGTCCCGCCCCGTCCACGTTCAGACCATTGTGGACGAGAAGCCGACGCTGCTCAGCTACGACGGGGCCCAGCATTCAACGCACCCGATAGGAGAGGCCGATGACCCGCGGAAACACGACGTCTGATACTCTGTCGCACTGGAAGCCGACAGGCGTGGGGCCGCACACGCTGAGCATCCCGGTCGATGCCGGCACTGTTACCGTGACGGCGGAGAGGTGTGAAGGGCTGGCCGCAAGACTGATTTCCGTCGCGGCCACGACCGGTCGGATTGACGCATGTACTCCGGCCGAGTTGTCGGAGCGTGCCGGGCGCATCGCCGGGCGAGTCTCGGCAGTTCTTGAGCCGCTCAAGGTGTACGAAGTGGACGGGTCGGCCGGGGCCGCGCTGCTCCGCAGCCAGACGCCCGAGGTCCGCTACGGACAGACCCGGTATTTCGAGGTCAAGCTGATCGGTCATCAGTCGGCCGAATTGCGGAAGTATTGCGTGGAAGAGGGGAAGCCGGGCCGGTCGGCCGACCCGTATACTCTCACGCATGAAGTCGTCGAAAAAATCGCCGGGCACTTCCTCGCCACCGACGCCGGGCTACTCGGGTAAGCCGCTGGCCGCGAAGATCGGCGTCAAGCCCGGCATGCGGATCGTCGCCCGGCACGCGCCGGACGAATTCGAGGCGTGGCTCGGCCCGCTGCCGGAGGACACGACGCTGACCGCGCGGATCACCTCCGGGGCCGACATCGCCATCGTGTTCGCGACGCAATTCTCGGTCTTGAAGAAGGAACTGCCGAAGCTGATCGACCATGCCGGCGACCGCGGCATGATCTGGATCGCCTGGCCCAAGAAGGCGTCGAAGGTGCCAACGGATCTGGACGAGAATATTGTCCGCGAGTTCGGCCTGACGACCGGCTGGGTCGATGTGAAAGTCTGCGCTATCAGCGAAGTGTGGAGCGGGCACAAGTTTCTCCGCCGGCGGGCGACGTAGAGAAAGGGTGCGAGCATGGTGACACCGGCCGAATCGGACGAGCAGATCGCTGAGTGCTTTGGCGTGTACGTCCAGCTTCGGCCGCACCTGCGCGACGCAGCCGATCTGGTCGAACGTGTCCGGCGGCAGATGGCCGACGGATTCCGGTTGATCACCGTTCGCCGCAACGGACGGGTCGCCGCCGTGGCCGGGTATCGTGTGTCCGAGAACCTGGCGTGGGGGAAGTTCCTTTATGTCGACGATCTGGTGACCGACGCGGGCACGCGATCCACCGGATGCGGCCGGGAACTACTCGATTGGTTGATTGTGGAGGCCCGGCAATTGAACTGTCGGCAACTGCATCTCGATTCCGGTGTGCAGCGATTCGCCGCCCACCGGTTCTACTTGCGCGAGCGCATGGACATCACGTCGCATCACTTCGCCCGCGTTCTGGACTGAGTCACCGGGATCGCTTTGCTTTCGGCGACCCGAGCACTTCGGAAATCACAATCGCGGCGGCCGTGTTTCGCGGGTCGCGGAGCAGCCGCAGCGCGGTCAGCATGGCCGCACCCTGCTGCTCCTTCCGGCGGGACACGACAGGTCGGTCCGACTTTTTGGCCGGTGGGGGTGGAGGCACGGCCGCCACGACGACCGGCTCGGGCCGACGCACGACCGGCGGGGGCGGTGGCAGCGGCGCGGGTGGCGGAGGGGGTGGCGGGGGCGGCAGCAGTGGTGGCGGCCGGAACGTCTCGCGGACGACCACGACCTTCCGCTCGTCTTCCTCCTCTTCCTCTTCGTTCTCGTCCCTCTGTTGCAAGGGTCGGGCCGCCTGATCGCGCCGGAGCCGCTCGATCTCCTGCAGGAACTTGTCAAGTTCGGTGCCCGGCGCGCGGCCCGGCGGCCGGCCGGCGACCTTCCCGGCCGCCTCGCGGGCTTTCACGATCGCGCCGATGACCCAGACGATCATCACGACGACAGGAACGATCCATTCAATCTTCATGGGTACGCCCCGTTAGCCCATGACCGATCGGTCGCCGCGATCGGACTTTGCGCCGCCCGCGATGGAGGAGCGCATGTCCGTGTCGCTCTGGACGTTTTTCAGGTTGTAGTAATCCATCACGCCGAGCCGCCCGTTGCGGAACGCGTCGGCGATCGCGTTCGGCACTTCCGCCTCGGCCAGGACCACCTTGGCCCGGTTCTCCTGCACGAGCGCTTGCATTTCCTGCTCGAGGGCGACGGCCGCGGCACGTCGCTTTTCCGCCTCGGCCCGGGCGACCTGCAAGTCGGCGTCGGCCTGCTTGGCCTGAAGGTTGGCACCGATGTTTTCGCCGACCTCGATGTCGGCCATGTCCACCGACACGATCTCGAACGCGGTCTGCGAGTCGAGGGAACTGTGTAGCACGGTCTTGGTGATCGTGCTGGGGTTGGCCAACACTTCCTTATGATCGTGGGCTGAGCCGATAGCCTTGACGATACCCTCGCCGACGCGGGCGATGATGGTCTCTTCCGTCGCACCGCCGACGAGGCGGTCGAGCTTGGTCCGCACGGTGACACGGGCTTTTGCCCGGAGCTGAATGCCGTTCCGGCAAACGGCGTCGAGGAATTGTCGGCCCTTGGTCGGGTCCGGACAGTCGATGACCTTCGGGTTCACGCTGGTCTTCACGGCGTCGAGCACGTCGCGGCCGGCCAGGTCGATGGCCGACGCGATCTTCCACGACAGATCAATGCCCGCCTTATGGGCGGCGATCACGGCCGTGGCGGTCTTCGGCACATTGCCGCGGGCGAGGTAGTGCGATTCCAGGTCCGCGGTCGTGACCTGACAGCCGGCCTGCACGAGGGCGATCTTCTGCCGGACGATCATGTTGTAATCCACCTGCCGGAACTTCATGCCCAGCAGGTCGAAGATGCCGATCTTGGCGTTGGTCAGTTTGCTCTGCAGCCAGAGCCGGAAAAAGCTCAGGAAGATCAAGAGCCCGATGAGACCGACCACGACGACGACGGCCGCCACGGCGAGCATCTTGGGGTCCTTCATCAGGTCGGCGGAGATCCAGTCGTTCCAGGTTGCGAGCAGAGTCATGATCCGGGTTCCAGATAGTGTGTCTTTCAGTCCGCCCGCGTGGCGGGGCACGCTCGTCAATTTGTCGCGCGACGTGGCGTCGCGCCGCTGTCAGTTCCGGGTATTCAGACGGGTACGTCCTCGAAGTTGATGCTATCGAGATTCGGGGCCTCGACGCGGCGGACGATGACGCGACCGGCGCGGATGTCGATGCACTTGACCCAGACCTCGGCGGGGACGAACGGCCCTTCGCTCTGCACGTCGATCCGCTTCCCGTCGAAGCTCACCGCGCCGCTGGGCCGTAACTCGGAGAGCGTCTTGCCGATCCGCCCGCGGAGGGCTTCCAATTCGAGCAGGGCGGGCGATGTGGCCAGCGTGGCGTCGTCGTCGGCGACGCGGACCATCTGCTTGCCGATACTCGTCTTCGGCCAGATCTGCAGGAGGGCGTAGCCGGCCGCCGGGCCGGTCAGGAACACGCCCACGAGCGTCAGCAGGCCCGTGCTGGTATCGCCGTAGTAGAAGGACATCACGATGCCGGCGGCGATGCCGATCGAGCCGCACAGGAACAGGATGCCTCCCGTGGGGAAGAACATCTCGCCGGCGAGCATCGCCATCCCGAGGACGATGAGAAGGTAAGCCCAGGTCAGGTCCATGCGCGGTCGGTGGGTGGTAAAGTAGGGTATCGTGTCGCCCCATCATTCTAGCAGACGAGCGCCCGTTCACCACGCGGCCGTCAGACCTCCTTCACCACGATGCGTTTGCCTTCGATTTCGATAACGCGGACCTGCGTGCCGGCCTGGACGAAGCTACCGTCGGTAACCACGTCGATGAACCGGTCTCCGAACTGCGCCATTCCCGCGGGCCGAAGCATGGTCGCCGCGGTGCCGATCGCGCCCAGCAGTGCGAGGTCCTCGGCGGCCTGGGCCATGCGTTCCGGGTCGGGCGGGGCGTCCGGGTCGTCGGGGCTTTGGAGCATGAGGCGGTTGGCGACGGGGATGTGCGGCAGAAACCGTGCGGCCGCGAACGCCAGGATCAGCGAGCCGACGAGTGTCATGCCGAACGTGAGCATGGTCCGCCCCAGATCGCCCCACTCGGCAGAGCTGGCGGGCATCCGCTCGACTGTGGCGAGGGCGAGGCCGAAGAGGATCAGCAGGATGCCGGAGATGCCGGTGATGCCGAACCCGGGGATGATGAAGATCTCGAAGCCGAGCAGGAGAATGCCGAGCAGGAACAGGAGAACGGCCAGGAGCGTGATCTGCCCATTCATCTGTGATTGCGACCAGAAGAACAGGATGAAGCACACGGCCGCAATGATTCCGGGCAGGCTCGCCCCGGGCATCTTCAGCTCCATGAACAGGCACGAGATGCCGATGAGCACGAGGAACAGCGACACGGCCGGGTCGGCGAGGAAGTTGGCCAGGCGGTCGACCCAGTCGGGCCCGGCCGAGCGCACTTCCTTCGGGTCGAGGCCGTAGAGCCGGTAAAGCTCGGTGAGGTCGTCGGGGTTTGGCACCGTGAATCGGGCGAAGCCGAGCGAACCGGCGTTGCTGCCGTTGATGACGAGCAGTTGGCCGGGGTGCTTCACGGTGTCTTCCGCCTGCCAGATCGGTTCGCCTTTCGCGTCTTTGTCCTTGAGTTCGTCGGGCGTCAGGAACCGCCGCTCGGTCTGAGCGCCGGCGACGCGCTTGGCGCGGACGATTTCCAGGCCGGGCTCGAACAGGCCGCGGATGAGCAGCGTGGAGTAGCCCTGTTCCTCGGCGAGTGCGACGAGCGAATCACGGACGGGTGCGATGTCCGGGGCCGGCGCAGGTGCCGCACCGCGGCGCGGCTTCGGCGGGTTGAGCACGCCCGTGAAGTCGCCGAGTCGGGCCGGCACGGCCATCACGATCTCCCGGCAGCCGAGCGCAAGGAAGGTGGCATTGCCGGGTGCGTCGCGCGGGATGTAGGCGACGGTCATCACGGGCCGGCCGTCGGGGCTGCGCAGGCCGCGGATGTGCTCGGCGAGGTCGCGGGCGGTGTCAGGTCGCCCACCGCCGCACTCGATTTGCAGTAGAATCAGAGTCGCGCCCTGTCGGACGGCGCGGTCGAGTTGCCGGCGGATGGCCGCATCGGTGCCCGCATCGAGTTCGCCGGCGAGCGTCATGCGAATGGCGACGCGGGCGCGGTCCATGAGCACGTCTTCGCGGTGGCTGCCGGCCGGCATGTTGTAGCGTGTCTCGACCTGCTGCCGGCTGGGGATGACGGCCTGGCAGAGTTGGAACTTTTGCGCCTCGCCGGGGCGGAACGCACCGAGGGTCTGAGCGGGCAGCACCGGTTTTGGATCGGCGATGGAGACGCCGGCCGCGGCCGCCTCGGCCTCGCGCCGGCCGTCGACGTACCACACGCCGTTCTTGCGCCCTTCGAGCACCGGCGTGGCCGGGTCGAGCATTTTCAGCACGAGTGCAAACTGGTCGGGCCGGGCAAATGCCTCGTAGGTCTTGAGTTCCAGCGCGTCGGGCGTGGTATTGAGTTGCGTGGTCACCGGGCCGAGCACCGCGTCCGGCGCCATGACCAGTTCCGAGCAGGCGAGTGCCGGTAGCACGGTATGGCGCGTGACCTTGTTGCGAACGTAGGCGATGGTCAGCACGCCCTCGTTGCGCAGCGAGCGTATGTAGCGGGCCAAGTCGAGGCAGACGCCGAAGTCGTCGGTCGCGGCCTCCCGGCCGTCCGGATTGAAGTCGAAGACGATCTTTTTGAGCGGGCGGTCCTTCAGGGCGCGGGTGACCGCTTCCTTGATCTGATTGACCACCGGCGACGTGATCGGCGTGGCGACCGTAACGAACCGGCCCGGCTCGGGGGCGTCGGGTTCCGGCGGCCGGGCCAGGGCCAAGTGGGGCAGGAGCAGCAGGACGGCGATAATCGATCGGGACGGCATTCCCGGGGAGCCTCTCGGATGGCGGGGGACTAGTTCTATCATAGCCCCCGCCGGAAGGTTATTCGCCTGCCGCCGCCCGCTATTCACACGAGGATTCCGCCATGCTCCGGACTTTGGCTGTTTGGTTGCTGATCGTCGGCATCGCGCCGGCCCAGGATTGGGCCAAGGCCAAGCTCGAAAAGTCGCCACGGCACGGCGAGTGGGTGACGGTCAGTCACGGGGGCCGGAATGTCAAAGCCTTCGTCGTTTATCCTGAAGTGAAGGACAAGGCGACCAGCGTGGTAGTCATCCACGAGATCTTCGGGCTTACCGACTGGGTCCGCGGCGTGGCCGACCAACTGGCCGAGGCCGGCTACATCGCCATCGCGCCCGACCTGCTCTCCGGCACCGCGCCCGGCGGGGGCGGCACCGCGGAACTCGGATCGGGTGATGCCGTGCGCAAGGCCATCGCCGGCCTGAAGCCCGAGCAAATCACCGCCGATCTGAACGCCTGCGTCGACTATGTCGGTAAGTTGCCCGCGGCCAATGGCAAAGTCGCGGTCACCGGGTTCTGCTGGGGCGGTACGCAGACCTTCCGCTTTGCCACCAACAACAAGTCGATCAAGGTCGCGATGCCGTTCTACGGCAGCGGGCCGGACAAGGCCGAGGACATCGCCCGTATCGCATGTCCAGTGCACGGGTTCTACGGCGGCAACGACATGCGGGTGAACGCGACCATCCCGAAATCGACCGAGTTGATGAAGGCTGCGGGCAAGACCTACGATCCCGTGACCTACGAAGGCGCGGGCCACGGCTTCTACCGTGCGGGCGAGGCCCCCGACGCCAATGAGGCGAACAAGAAGGCGCGCGAGGCGGCCTGGAAGCGCATGAGCGAGATCCTGAAGAAGCTGTGATGCAGGAGCGGAGATGACATTGCCGATTCCGTCGGGGTATCGCTTCGCCGCGGTGCCGGCCCGGGTGCGTGACTGGGAGCGCGACGATCTCGCGCTGGTGGTCAGCGATGGCCCGGCGGCGGCCGCGGGCGTGTTTACGCAGAACCGTGTGGTTGCCGCCCCGGTGCAGATCAGCAAATCGCGCGTCCCGGCCGCGGGCGTGCGGGCCATCGTCGTCAACGCCGGCAACGCCAACGCCTGTACCGGCGACCCCGGCCGGCGCGACGCGCTGGCCATGACCGGCGAGGTCGCACGCTGCATCCACTGTGAGCCCGATGCCGCGCTGGTGGCGTCCACCGGTGTCATCGGCCGGACTATGCCAATGGAGCGCATCCTGCCCGGGATCGCGACGGCGGTGGGGCGATTGGCTGCGGGGCCGGCCGCGTTTGAGGCGGTCACCCGGGCGATCATGACGACCGACACCCGGCCCAAGGTCGCACATCGCATGACGGGTGATGCCACCGTGCTGGGCTTCGCGAAGGGTGCGGCGATGATCGGGCCGAACCTGGCAACGATGCTCGGCTTCGTGCTCACCGATGCGTGTGTCTCGCCGGCCGACTTGCAACAGATTCTCGCCCGGGCGGCCGACCGGAGCTTCAACTGCGTGAGCGTCGAAGGGCACACGAGTACCAACGACACGGTATTCCTGCTGGCTAACGGCACCGGGACCTTGCTGGGTGGCGGCGAACTCGATGCGTTTGCCCTTGCGGTCGAGGAAGTCTGTCGGGAACTCGCCGAGCAGATTGCCGACGATGCCGAGGGGGCGGCCCACCGCATCGCCATTCACGTCGAGGGCTTGGCCAGCGAGTCGGAGGCCCGGCAGATCGCGAAGTGCATTGCCGAGAGCGCGCTGGTGAAGGCCGCGGTGTATGGTGGTGACCCGAACTGGGGCCGGATTGTCTCGGCCGCGGGTTACGCCGGCGTGCCGTTCCTGGAAGAGGAACTGACGCTGTGGGTCGGCCCGCATCTGCTGTACGAGCGTGGTCTGCCGACGATGCCCGACCCCGCGCCGGCGGCCGGATATCTGCGGGACAACCGGCAGGTCGACTTCCGACTCGCCTTCGCGCGGGGCGACGCACGCTGTACCTTTTTTACCAGTGACCTCACGCCCGAGTACGTGCGGCTGAACGCGGACTACACCACGTGACGGAGTTGATGATGAAATCGGCCCTCGGCCTGCTGTGCCTGCTCGCCGGCCCGCTCGCGGCGGCCGAGGTCACCACGCTCGCCGGCAAGAAGGTCACGGGTGATGTCGTCGCGCTCTCGGCGAAAGAGCTGAAGCTCAAGACGGCTACGGGCGAGACCGTCGTCCCGGTGGCCGAGTTGCTGCTCGTCAGCCTCGCCAACGAAGACGCGGTCCGCGAGGCGCATACCGAGGTGGAGTTGGCCGACGGGTCGCTGCTGGCGTGCAAGTCGCTGGCGATCAAGGGTGCGCAGGCCGAGTTTGCGCTGGTCGGCGGCGCGGCCGTTACCGGCCCGCTCGCCAACGTCGCCACCGTCCTCAACAATGCCAACGACGCGGCCGTGAAGCAGGAGTGGCGTGCGCTGCTCCGCAAGCGCGGGCAGTACGACATGCTGGTCGTCCGCTCCGAGGGCAAGCTCGACGGCCTCGACGGCACGTTCGGCCCCGGGGCCCCGGCCGGCGACGCGATCGAGTTCGCACTCGCCAGCGGCGACCGCACGCTCAACCCCAAGCTCGCGCGGGTGCAGGGCCTGGTGTTCGTCCGCAAGCCCGCGGCCGACGCCCCGCCGGTGTTCTGCAAACTCGTCGACATGGCCAGCAACGTGTTCGTGACCCGCGGCGTCGTCATTGCCGACGGCAAGGCGACGCTCGAGACCGTCGGCGGGGCGAAGGCCACGCTGCCGATCGCCCGCGTGGCCCGGCTCGACTTCTCGAAGGGCAAGCTGGCGTACCTCAGCGACCTCGAGCCGATCGAAGTCGACCAGACCAGCACCGACGACCTCGTGTTCCCGTACCGCCGCGACAAGAACCTGGCCGGCGGCCCGCTGCGAATGAAGAACGTGCCGTATGCCAAGGGCCTCGCGCTGCACGCCCGCACCGCGCTGACCTACGACATTGCCGGCGACTACAACGAGTTCCGCTGCGTGCTCGGCGTTGACGACATCATCCGCAACGAGGGCGGCGCGCCGGTCCATGTGTTGTTCAGTGTCGAGGGCGACGGCCGGCCACTGTTCAAGGCCGAGGTCCGCACCCGCGACGAGCCGAAGCCGATCGCTGTCGACGTGAAGAACGTCCGCCGGCTGAAGATCACCGTCGCCTCGCCGCTCCTCGACCTGGGCAATCAGGTCAATCTGGGCGAGGCCCGCGTCACGAAGTAGGCGGCCCGGAAGCGTTTCATTTCATTTCATTTCATTTCACACACACCCGTTTCGTTTCACCACCCCGGTACAGATTGCAGATTTCAGATTGCAGAATGCAGATTGAAGAGGGCCAAGGGGTTACGCTGACGGATTGGCGGAAAGCGGATAGCGGACAGCGGATCGCGGCCTCAGCAACTGACATTTTGGCAGTCTCCCCCCTCGTGTAGTTTCAACGGGTTGTGAAACTTCCCTGGGCCCCGGGGGCTGGCATGTCGTTTCAACTTCTGACGGGTGCGGACCTGGATCGGCTGCCAGTCGAAGCGAATCCGTGGCTTTGGGACGACTTCCTTGCGCCGGGGATGGTCACGCTGCTGACCAGCCGGTGGAAGGCCGGGAAGACGACGCTGCTGGCCGCGCTGTTTGCGAAGATGGCGGCCGGGGGTGAGCTGGCGGGGTCGGCGGTGCGGGCGGGGCGGGTGGTGATCGTGTCGGAAGAATCGCCGGCGATGTGGGGCGAGCGTCGGCAGCGGCTGGGGCTGGGCGATCATGTGAGTTACTTCTGCCGGCCGTTCGTCGCCCGGCCCACGGATGCCGAGTGGCGGGCGATGGTGGATGTGATAGCCGGGATCGCGGCCGATCTGGTGGTGATAGATCCGCTTGCGATGGTCCTGCCGGCGGGCGCGGAGAACTCGCCCGACCTGCTGCTCGGCACGCTGACGTACCTGCACCGGCTGACGGAGTTGGGCCGGGCGGTGATGCTGTTGCATCATCCGCGAAAGGCGGCCCGGGCGGACGAAATGAGCCCGCGGGGGACCGGCGCGCTCTCCGGATTTGTGGACGTGTTGATGACGCTGGACCATGTGCCGTCGGGCGAACGCCGGCGACGTCTGACGACGGTGTCGCGGCGATCGACGCCGGGGCCGCGGGTGATTGAGTTGTCGGCCGACGGCGCGGAGTACGCGCTGGTGACTGAAGTGGAGCCGGACGATTTCGACGACGGCTGGCCGGTGCTGCGGATGGTGATGGAAGACGCGCTGGAGTGGTTGACGCGCAAAAGGATCCTCGCCCAATGGCCCGAAGACCACATCCGCCCGAGCGCGATCACACTCTGGCGCTGGCTCGACCGCGCAGTGGCCATGGGCCAACTGGAGCGCAAGGGATCGGGCCGCCGACAAGACCCGTACAAATACTCGCTCCCGGGCAAGATCCACCGGCGTGAAGAGGTTGCGGCACTGGGGCCGCTGTGGGAGTGAGGGAGGGGGGGGCTCGACGAAGACTGACGGGAGATGCCGATGCGCGGGGTGGCCCCCGGCGGTCGCCGCGGTTGGAGCGTGGTGCCACAGCGGTGGAGACGTACGGCGATGGTGTGTGCACGGCGACTCGACGGGGGCTAACGGGTGAGGAAGGGCCAGGGTTGGGCGGGCCAGCCTGCGGCGAGGTTGTGGCGCTCGATGTAATTGATGCGATTGTGCAGGGCGGTTTCGTCGAAGCAGTATCGCTTGTCGTAGTCGGCGGTCCATATCGGTCGGCCGGGCTTCAGGCCGTAGCGGACGGCCTCCTCGGCACACTTCATGATGTCGGCGGGCGTGTGCGGGCCCGGGCCGGTGAGCAGGTGGATGTGCCAGGTCTGGACCGTGAGCGCGTAGATCGGCAGGCCCAGCCGCGATGTGATGCTGTTGCCGATCATGGTGCCCACCTGCAGTAACTCGTCGGGCGGGAACAGGTACATCGGGTGCTTCAAGCGGGCGCGGTCGGCATCTTCGAGCGCGGGGTTGGGTGGCATCAGTCGGCCGTCGTCGATCCAGCCGCGCCGGTCACCGCGGAGCCAGGTGCCGTACGTGGTCGTCGTGAACATCGTCCCCAGCAGCGACATTCGGTCTTCCGTTAGCCCCCGGCGAGTCGCCGGGGGCGACCCCGCGCGAAAGCGGTACCAAGATCACGATGTCGCGACAGGTTTGGCAGACTCAGATTATCGCGACGCTGGTCGGGTCGCCAGCGGGAAACTCAGCAAGCCAACATCAATATCAGCGCGCGAAGCACCCCCCGGCGTTGATTGCCGGAGGGTGCCAGGTTTTGATGTTGATGGTCGCCGCGTGCGTCAGTCGAGGAACGTGACGAACCGCATGGCCAGTGACTGGTTTTCGGTGTTCATCACCACGCGGTGCCAGGTGGCGAGGGTGATGGTCGCGTGGTCGGGGTGGCGGACCCGGCCGCGGACATACACCTGGGCGTTACGCCGTCGCGCCATCCAGCCCCAGTGGCGGGCTTCGGGTTGACGTTCGATCAGCTTGGCGTGAGCCTTGGGCGACAGGCCGCCGGGATACTGCCGGCACACGAGCACCGGCTCGCCACCGGTCCGGGCGCAGAACTCGACGCGGTGCGGCTTACTGCCCGCGCCGCGGCTCAACGGCTCGTCGCGGAAGACGATCGCCTTGGCGAGCTGGACGTGCGGGGTCGGAAGGAAGAACCACTCGCCCTGGCGGACGAAGGCCGGGTTCTTCCGGCGGTTCCGCATGCGCGACGGAAGGCCGGTCTGGGCCGACAGGACTTCCCGCGGCTTCAACGCTTCCATCGCCTGCGGTACGGTGCCGACCGGGGCCGACTCCGGAATCCCGGCGACGAACCAGTGCCGCTCGTCGTGACCGCAGAGGAACTTGCTCTTGGCCGACCCGTCGCGGCTCAGCAACAGCAGGTGTCGATCGCGCGGACGGACATCGAGCACCTCGATGCGGACCGGTTCGGTCGGGCGCGTGGTGATCTCGAAGTACTCGCCGCGGGCGTCGTGCTCGATGTCGACGGCAAAGCGGTTCCGTGCGGGGGCGAACTTCAATCGTGCGCCGAGCCGGGCAAACTTGTCCTGAAGGAGTGTCGTATCCATGCCACGAGAGAGCCGGCGACCCGTTCGAGGGTTCGGGTGAAATGCCGGATTCGGGGTGCCTGTCTGAGTGTGCCGGGCTGCTTGACGGAGTGGGGTGGCGATGTTACCGTACTGATTGGTAATGGACCGGGTGAATTGATGTCAGTAACGATTGAGATTCCGTCGGACCTGGAGCAGCGGCTTCGGGGGTCGGGACCGGAGTTGGGCGAGCAGGTCCGCGAGGTTTACGCCTTGTGGCTGTTCCGGCACGGCTCGCTCACGCACGCGGAACTGGGCCGGATGCTCGGGCTCGACCGGATCGAGACCGATGCGCTCTTGAAACGGCATGATGTGGCCGAGCACGCGCTGACGCATGCGGAGGTGGATGCCGACGTGGAAGGCATCAATGACTTGATTGGGCCGCCCCAGCGATGATCATCGTTGCCGACAGTTCCCCGCTGATCGTGCTGGTGACCACCGGAGATGTGAAGCTTATTCCCGCACTTTTTCGGAACGTCGTCGTCCCGGTGGCGGTGGGCGACGAAGTCCGTTCGTTGAAGCGACCCGCAGCGGTGCGCGAGTTCATCGCGTCGCCATCTGCGTGGTTGGAAATTCGCAGTCCTACGGAGATTCCACCCATCGAGGGGCTGGATGCGGGTGAGATGGCCGCGATCGCGCTGGCGGTCGAACTCCAGGCTGACCGGCTCATTATTGACGAAATCGCGGGTCGGAAGGCCGCGACGGAACGGGGTCTCCGAGTCGTCGGCACGGTCGGCATACTGGAGGCGGCGGCCGAGCGTGGACTCGTGGAGTTGGAAGCTGCATTCGGTCGACTCCGGCAGACAGATTTTTGGGTATCCGCGAGGTTTTTGGACCAACGGCTCGCGGCGTTTCGGCAGCGACAGTCGCAGGGCGGGAAGTGAATTGCGGACGGATCGGACGTTGTTCGATATCAGACGAAACGTAATGTCATCGCACGGAAAAGGCTCGGCAGCAGCAGGGCGCACTGATGAGCGCAAAAAGAAAGCCGGCCCGAGGTTTCTCGGGCCGGCTTCGTTGATTTCAATCGCTCACGCCAGTTCGTAGGCGAAGCCGCCGGAGCCGTCGGTGACGATCTTCACCGATTCGATCGGCTTGCCTTCGACCATCCGGCTGAGGATGACCTTGGACATTTCCGGGAGCAGGCTGCCGGCGATGATCTGGTCGACGACACGCGCGCCGCTTTCGACCTCGTTGCAGCGGGCGGAGATGGCGTCGATGACGCTCGGGTCGTAGCTGAAGGCGGCCTTGTGGTTTTCCGCGATGCGGTTGCCCACGCCCTTGAGCTTGAGCTTGATGATCCCGCGGAGCACGTCGTCGGCCAGCGGGAAGTACGGCACGATATCCATACGGCCGAGGAAGGCCGGCGGGAACTTGGCGTACATGTCGTTGCGGAGGAGCTGATTCAGGCCCTCGGCATCGGGGCGGGTGTCGGGGTCGGCACACGCCTTGATGATCGTGTCGGTGCCGACGTTCGAGGTCATCAGAATCACGGTGTTCTTGAAGTCGGCTTCCTGACCCTTTTCGTCCTGGAGCATGCCCTTGTCGAAGACCTGGAAGAAGAGCTCCCAGACGGACGGGTTGGCCTTCTCGATTTCGTCGAGGAGGATGACGGAGTAGGGCTTCCGGCGGACGGCTTCGGTGAGCACGCCGCCTTCGCCGTAGCCGACGAGGCCCGGGGCGGGGCCGGTGAGCCGGCTGACCATCATGTCGGCCTTGTACTCGGACATGTTGATGACGGTGAGGCCGCGCTCGCCGCCGAACAGGATGTCGGCCAGGGCGAGGGCCGTCTCGGTCTTACCGACACCGGACGGGCCGACGAGCATGAACACGCCGACGGGCTTTCGCGGGTCGACGAGGCCGGCCCGGCTGGAGCGGATGCGGCGGGCGAGGGCGTCGAGGGCGTGGTCCTGGCCGACAATGCGCTCCTTGAGCTTGGTGGCGAGGTCGAGCATCGATTGGATTTCGTTGCGGACCATCTTGCCCAGGGGGATGCCGGT
>JAIBBI010000100.1 GCA_019694755.1 Gemmataceae bacterium | reverse complement strand
CCGGGCCTGGCCCGGCGAGAGGTAGGCCCGCTTGCGCCGACCGGACCCGAAGGTCGCCTCGGCCCACGCCACGACGTGGGCGGCCGCGCCGGGCAGGCGGAACCGCGGGATCGGCCGGCCGGCCACACGGGCGAGCTCGCCGAAGAACGCCCCGGTGCTCCGGTTCGCGCCGCCCAGAATGTATCGGCAGCCGGGCCGCCCGCGGTCCATCGCCAATCGCAAACCCGTGGCCGCGTCGCGGACGTCGACGTAGTTCAATCCGCCCCCGAAGTGGATCGGTAGCCGGCCCTGCCAGAACCGCCGGCACATCACGCCGAACTCGCTGCCCGCAAAGTCGTCCGGCCCGATCACGCTCGCCAGGTTGGCGACCACGACGTCGATGCCCGCCGCCTCGAGGGCGACTTCCTCGGCCCGGCGTTTCGTCGTGACGTACGGCACGGCCATGCCGCGGAGATTCCACTTCGTCGACTCGTCGAGCAGCACTGGCCGGGCGGACGCCCCGACGGCGACGATGCTGGAGCCGTGGACGAACCGGCCGACGCCTGCGGCCCGCGCTGCCGCGACGGTGTTGGCGGTACCGACGACGTTGATCGCCTCGAACCGCGGCCAGTCGCCGGCGAAGTCGACCGCCCCGGCCAGGTGGATCACGGCATCGCAGCCGGTAAGCGCCCGGGTCAGCGACTCGACGTCGTTCAACTCGGCCCGGCGGACCTCGGCTGCGGTGAGCCGCGATACATCGGAGGTGCCGCGGACCACGGCGACGACCCGGTGCCCGTGCCGGGCCAGTTCGCCGACGAGGTGCCCGCCGACGAAGCCGCTCGCCCCGGTGACTGCGACGCGCTTCATGCGGCCACCCGGGTCAGGGCGCGGACTTCCGCGAGGATCGGCCCGTTCATCGCAGTCTCGAGGTCGACGAGCGCGCCGGCGACGGTCCGCCCGTCCATGACCCGGTGGTCGTACACGAGCAGCGCGGTCACTTCGCCGTTGGCCGCAATCGGGCCGAACGAGAGGTATGTCGTCAGCGGCGTGAGCGGGTGCATCTGCTCGACCCCAAGGTTGCCGAGCGTGGAGACCATGAACGTCCCGAAGCGCTTGGCCCGCTTGAATCCTGAGAGGTACAGCGTCTGCCAGAACACGAACCGCCGGCAGATGGCAGGCAGCCGGCCCAGCCGGGCCAGTTGCCTCAGGTCGCTGACCTTCTCGAACGGCTCGCTGGCGAAGGTGTGCAGTGCCCGGTCGATGGACGCCAGTTGATGGCCGACGGGGTTGCGGATCTTGGCCGCGAGCACCGCCTTCTCGCCGGCCCAGTCACGCTCGACGAGGACGGCGCAGTTGCTCTCGGGATGTTCGTACAGGTGGGGCCAGGGGTACGGGATGTATGTCCGCCGGAGTTCGGGCCGGTCGCGGGCCACGAGTGCGTAGCCCTTCATGAAGAGCGAGACCCAGCTCGGCTTGTCCCGACACTGGCTCCGGGCAGCCGCCAGCGCAGCTACCGAGATTGTCCGCTTCAGCGGCAGCGACGGGACCTTCTTCGCATGGTGGAGCAGCTCGCACACCATCCGGCGCGCGGGCGACAGCGGCACGCGGATTCCCTTCCGCGGTTCGGACATGACACGACCTCGCAGTATCCCCGGACCGCAGCGTAGCCCGGATCGGCGCGGGGTGTCAAGTCCGGGGTTCGGGCCCCAGCACGCGGTCGACTTCCTCCGCCGTCGTATGTCCCGCGGCCACTTGGTCCTGCGCCGCGGCGCGGATCGGGCGGAGGCCGCCGGCCCGGGCCACCGCTTCGAGCGACTCGAGGTCCGCGCGGGCCAGAATCGCCTTGCGGAAGGCCGCGTCGGGCACCAGCAACTCGGCAACCAGCAGCCGGCCGTGGAAGCCGCTCGAACGGCAGGCCGGGCAACCGACACCCCGGCACGACAGGCATAGCCGGCGGAGCAGCCGCTGGTTCAGGATCGCCCGCAGGCCACTCGTGAGCAGGTGCGGTTCGACCCCCATGTCGAGTAGCCGACTCACGACGCCGGCCGCCGAGCCGGAGTGCAGCGTGCTGAACACGAGGTGCCCCGTCAGCGCGGCCTCGGCCGCCGTCGCCGCCGTCTCCCGGTCGCGGATCTCGCCGACCATGATCACGTCCGGGTCGTGGCGGAGCAGGCTGCGCAGGCCGCGGGCGAAATCGAACTCCGTGCCGGGCCGCACCTGCGACTGGCTCACGCCGGGCACGAGCCGCTCGACCGGGTCTTCCACGGTGACGATGTGCCGGCCGGAATCGCCGCGGACGAGGTGGTGCAGACAGGCATAGATCGTCGTCGTCTTGCCGCTGCCGCTGGGCCCGGTCAGGAAGATCGCGCCGGTCCGTTCGTTCAATAATGTCGTGAGTTGTTGATAGATCGACTCGGGCAGGCCGAGGTCGTGCAGGCCTGTCAGCGGCGTGTCGGCCCGGAACACCCGGACGACCGCCTTCTCGCCGTGGACGGTCGGGATGGTGCTGACGCGCAGGTCGGGGCCGATGGCCGCGCTCGCCGGGCGGACGCCCCCCTCCTGCGGGATGTCGGTGCGGTAGGTGAGCAGATCCGAGATGACCTTGAGCCTGGCGACGACATTGGCCGCGAGTCCCACAGGGATCTGCCCCGCGGAATGGAGTACGCCGTCGATCCGGAACTTCACGAGCAAGTTCGCGGACGTCGGCTCGAAGTGGATGTCGCTCGCGCCCCGGCCGATCCCCTCGGCGATCGCCGAATCGACCAACTCGACGACATGACCCGCGTTGGCCAGCCCGTCGAATCGGGCCTGGAGCGTCGCGGCGTCGTTGGGCAG
Source organism: Gemmataceae bacterium (assembly GCA_019694755.1). Classification (GTDB taxonomy): domain Bacteria; phylum Planctomycetota; class Planctomycetia; order Gemmatales; family Gemmataceae; genus JAIBBI01. The sequence goes on along the minus strand of JAIBBI010000100.1, from coordinate 16,568 downwards.
GTGCGTGATCGGGCGGTCCATGAAGTCACCGGAAGAGGTTCTGGAACAACTGCACCGGGTTGTGGCCGTAAAGCGCGAGCAGCGTCACCCCGCCGACGATCGCCAGGATCACGACGAGGATGATCTGCATCGGCGCGCCGGGCGTGCCCCGCGGCCGGATCATCCGCCGGAGTTCGTCGCCGGCGGCCGCACAGGCCTGATGGTAATCGTATTCGTTCTCAAACTTGTCGTGGTCCGGTTCGTGGACGAGTTTGTTGCGGACCGTGGCGATGAACCGCAGCCGGCGGACGAGCGGCGGGGGCAGCTTCTTCTCGACGCTCGACACTTTCTCGTGCAATCCCCGGCCGGTCGCGCCGAAGCCGGTTTCGAGCAGGGCTTCGAGTTTCTTGCATTCCTTGACGGCGAACTCGATGTCGCTCATGCGATCACTCCGGGAGCGGGCCGCGGGTGTCGGGCAGGCGGGCCGCGAACAGCAGCCCGACAGCGTACACCAAACTCACGACGGCACAAGCCCGGGCGTAGTCGCCGCGGGCGTCGAGCGGGCCCGCGCTGAGCGCGACGCCGCCCGCTGCCAGGACCCGCCCGGCGTTGTACGCCAGGCCCGCACCGGCCGCCCGCAGACGGGTCGGGAATAACTCCGGCAGATACAGTGCGAGCCAGCCCGACGTCGCCCCGGTGAACAGCCCCACGCCGGCTACGCCCAGCAGGAATACGCCACCGTACTCGGGCTTCCCCACGAAGAACGCCAGCGACACGACCAGCGCGGCCGCACACAGTAGGGCGTACGCCCGGCCCCGGGCCATGCCGGCGAGCAGCACCGGCCCGGCGATCGCCCCGCACCCCGCGGCCAGCGCGGAGACCAGTTGCACCCGCGCCGCGGCCGCCGGCCCGGCCACGCTTGCCGCCCACAGTTGCGTGAACTGCACCGCGCCCCAGATGGCGAGGATCGGCACCGCGGCCGCCGCGATGCCCGCCAACGTGTTGCGATATTGCGATGTCGAGAACAGTTCACGCAGGCGGGGTTTCGCGCTCGCGGCCGATCGCCGCCAGCGGTCCGATTCCGGGACGAAGGTGCGGAGGAAGAACGTCAGCCCCGCGGGCACCGCGCCCAGCGCGAGCAGGAGCCGCCATTCGGCCGGCCCGACGGCCTGGGCCAGCGCGGCCGCGGCGACGTACCCGGCATTCACGGCCGCCCCGATCAGCCCGGCGAGCCAGGGCCGGGCCGACGCCGGCCAGGTCTCGGCCACGAGCGCGACGCCGAGAGCCCACTCGCCGCCCATGCCCGTCGCCGCCAGGAACCGCCAGCCGGCCAGTTCGCCCGGCGACCGCGCCGTTGCGCTGATGCCGGTCAGCCCGGCATACACGAGCACGGCCACGGTCATCGCCCGCACCCGGCCGATGCGGTCGCCCAGCCAGCCAAACACGACCCCGCCGACAGCCGCGCCGAGCAGGAACGCTATCGCGAACCCCGCGTTCCATCGCCGGAGCGTCTCTTCGTCGGTCTCGGGTCCGAGGAGTTGTTGCAGGGCAGGCCGGGCGAGGACGGGAAAGAGCCCCATCTCGAATCCGTCGAACGACCAGCCCAGCAGGGCGGCCGCGAGCGCACGCCACCGGCCGGACCGGTCGACAGCGTCGGTTGAAGTGTCATTCATGAAGGGCGTCAGTCGGCCGCGAAGAAGCCGGGCTTCGCCTTCACCGCCTCGAACGGCCCCTTGGCGATCAGGAACACGTCGCCCGGCAGCTTCGACGACGTGGCAAAGTAATGCCGGCCCTCGGCATCGAGCCCGCCGATGGTCAGCGTGACCGGGTCCTTCTCGCCTTCGAGGGAGATCGTGATCTCCAGGCCCCCGGCCGCCACGTCGAGCTTGTGCTCGGCCTTCGGACCGGTCTTCTGCACGACGTACTTCTCGGCGCGGACCAGCGAGAGCAGGTTGAGCAGCGATTCGCACTGGCCCACACTCAGCTTGATCTTGTCGTCGCCGCGCAGGGCCCAGTTGCTCGCACCCTTGCGCTCGAGGTCGCGGACCGTCGCCGTGCCGACGACGTCGCGCCAGCCGTTCAGCTTGATGCCGGTCACCCGACCCGGCGGGAGTTGAAACACTACCGCGTCGCGGATCTCGCCCGACTCCAGCGACGGCACCGCATTGCGGGCGACGGTGAACACGAGGTCGCGGCCCTCCATCCGGGCGTAGGTGCCGGACTTGTCGTCGGTCTCGACGCCGAAGTAGTACTTGCGCTCGGCCGTCTTGTCGCCGTCCTTCCAGAACACCGTCGCCTGGAAGCGCGGCTTCGCGAGTCCGTAGCGGTCGAGTTCGCGGTCGGTCGGCTTCTCCGACCAGAGGCGCACGGCCGAGAGGCGGGCCAACTCGCCCAAGAGCGACTCGACGCGGACCGGGTCGGCCCCGCGGTCGGCGAGGTCGGCCGGCTTGCGGATAATCCACTCGGGCTGCTTGCCCTCCTGCCGCTCGATGTTGAACTCCTCGTTGCCCCGCTTGAACTCGACGCGGGTCACGGCCGCGGGCACGAACGACGGCAGGGTCGCGTCCACGAACTCCAGCCGGCCGCGGGTCAGCTTGTCGCGGAGCGTCTCGGACACGGCGAAGTCCGTGGCCACATCCTTGCCGTCCTTGTCGCGGACGATCCGGCGGACGTAGAGCAGGTCCTTGTCGCGCCGGCCGACGATCAGCCGGGCGGCCGGCTCTTTCATCTTCGGCTTCGTCGGCGCGTCCTTCTTCGGCTCCTCGGCCTTGGCTTTATCCTTCTCCTTGTCCTTGGCGGGCTCCTTCTTCTCTTCCTTCTTCTCCTCGGGCACGATGCCGGCGACGTAAAGCGTCAGCTCGGCCGCGGGCCGGTCGAAGCCCAGGGTCGCGTCGGTCGCGCCGGCCTCCGGGAAGTCCTTCACCGGCCTGCCGCCGAGGGCCCCGAGCATCTCGGTGATGGCCTGCACGTTGGCGTTCTGCTCTTTGCCGTCGGCATCGAGCAGCTTCCAGATCGCCGGCGTGCCGAGCTTGCGCAGTTCCACGACGGTCTGTTCGCCGGGCAGTTTGACATCCACCGCATCGCAACCGGTCGGGGCGAAGGAGAACAATTGCTTATCGCGCAACATGGACGGCCGGGCCAGCAACTTGATCACCGGCTCGACCTGCCCCACCGCCACCTTGGCGATGGTCGTCTCGCCGTCGAGGCGGACGAACTGTTTGTTGGTCGCGTCCTCCTTGTTGCCGACGTACAGCGTCTCGGACTTGAGATCGCCCTTGTCGTTCTTCACGGTCACGGTGATGGTCGGCCCGGTGGTCTTGTCCTTGGCCAGGCCGTATTTGCCGAGATCCGCGCCGGCATCAATGAGGTCGTCCGCGCCGGCCGCCTTGATGGCCGCGAGCGTGGTGATGAGGCCTTCGACGCCCGTGGTCGCGTCCGGCCCGCCGCCGTCGCCCTTCGCGTCGGCCGGGCCGAACCCCGCGGGCTTTTCGAACCGCCAGCCGCCGCCCTCCGCCGGCCGGACCAGCACGACCTCGTTCTTGCCGTCGCTGATCTTGACACTCGTGACCTTCTCGGACGGATTGAAGCCCGCGCCGGCGAGCAGCAGGTCCTTCGACCGGAAGTCGCCGACAGCTTTCACAATCTCGGCCGCGCTGGTCGCATCGCCGTCGAGTTTCAGGAGCCCGCCCAGCGTGTTTCGGCGGACGGGGTATGCCAGCCCGGCTCGCTCGCCCGAGGTGGCGAACACGTTGGCGTTCGCCCCGCCGAGCGAGACCTGCCCGAGCATCAGCTTGTACGTCGTGCTGCCCTTCCGGCCCAGGGTCACGACAACGGCCGGCTTGTCGAGTCCGAACTCGGCGAGCTTCTTCGACGGCTCGGCCTTTCCGTCCTTGCGGGCGGCGAGGATGTCGTCGATCAGCCGGTCGATAGCCGCGGCGTCGGCCCGGGCGTCGGCCGGCTTCTCGATCTTCCATTGCTTGTCGTCGAGCCGCTGAAACACGATCGTCTCGGGGTTCGCCCCCGTCTTCTCGATCGTGACCTTGTCGAAGTCCTTCGACACGAGCTTGAGCGCACGCGGACCGGGCAGCAGCGCGGCATCGTCCGCGGGCTTCGTGCCGGTGAACAGCATCACCGCGGCCACACCGAGGAACAGCAGCAGGATGGCGAAGAGGCCGTACGTCGTCTTGAAGCTCATATCGGAAAGTCCGGCATTAGTTTGCTACTGGCGGCGGACAAGCCACACGCCCAGGCCCAGGCCGAAGACACCCACCACGCCCACAAGCAGCGGCAGGAACTTCAGCGTCGTTTCGTTGTTCATCGCGCCGGGGGTCAGGTCGTAGGTCGCCGCCACGCGCGGCTCGATGCCGATATTGGTCGGCCGCTCGCGGAGCCAGTCGAGCGTGCCGGCGAACAGGTCGAACATCACGGCCGCCCCCTCGCTCCGGCTACCGCCGACCGCATTAACCAGGAACGTCGCGTCGCCGAACACCGCGATCCGGGGCTTCTCCGCCGGCGGGGCCTGGCCCGGCATCCCGCGCGGCGACTCGCTCGCCGTCATCGCGACCGGCAGTGGCGCGGGGCTCAGCCGCTCCCGGGCCTTCGGGTCGCGCTGCATCAATTGCAGCGTCTGCAGGCCATTGACCTGCGGGTCGGTCTCGGTCCAGACCAGCGTCTGATCGCTGGTGCTGAGCAACGGCGTCGCCCGGAATCCGCCGGGCGCGGGCGGCGTCTTCGCCGGGCGGACCACCCGGCAGCCGAAGAATTGAAACACCATGTTCTTGAACGGCCCGCCCAGCGGCGTGCCCGCGCTGGCCGGGTCGACCCGAACGAGCGCCTCGTCCATCGACCGGATATCGGTGTTCTCCGTCGGCACGGTCTGCACACGCTCGCGGGACACGTCGATCCCGGCGGCGGCCAGCGTGCCCTCGAGGCCCGTCAGCGGGATCTCCTTGTCGCCGCGGTTCACGTCGATGTCGAAGAGGGCAACGAGCTTACCGCCCTTCTCCAGGTACGCCCGCACGGCATCGACGGCGGCCGGGGGCAGCGTCTGCTTCGGCCCCGCGATCACCAGTATCCGGCAGTCGTCGGGCACGGTCGTGCCCAGTGCGTCGAGTTTGAGCGGCTTGACCTCGAAGTTGCGGCGCTGGAGCTTATCGACGATGTTGCCGTAGCCCTGCGGCTTGGACCGGTCGTTGATGTCCGCCTCGCCGTTGCCCTGCGAGAAGTACACCACCGGCTTGTCCTTGCCGCCCATGAGGAAGCTCAGCTCGTTCATTAGCTTCAACTCGCCCATGAACTTCCGCTTGATCTCCCGGCTGCCCGGGTCGGCGTCTTCGGTGATCAGGTCCCGGCTGCGAATGAACGCGGCATTCTCGGCCTTCTCGTCGCCGTAGACGATCAGGATCCCCTCGGTGTTCTCGGTGAGCTGCGGGAAGGTCTTGGCCAGTTCGCGGATGCGGTTGGGCTGCATCGTCGTAAGGTTCTCGACCGTGATCTTCGGCTGGTGCTCCCGGCACAGGTTCACAAGCGCCTGCACCTCGGGGTCGACGCCCTCCATGAATACGAGCAACCGCGTGGGCCGATCGATGTCGGCGAGGATCTGCTTGGAGCGGTCGGAGATCGAATAGATGGCCGACTGGGTGGTGTCGATGGTCGCCGGGAGCTTGAGGTACGCGATCACGTTGCCCACAAGAAGCACGGCGAAGAGCAGGAACCCGGTGAGGAACGCGTTGAAGCCGTAAATCGCCCGGCGGAGCGTCTGGTCGCGGCGCTCCGCGCTGCGGACCGCCTGCAGGCCCGCGAACATGATGCCGAGCCCGCCGACCGTGGCGACCAGCGGCACGAACACCTTCCACGCCTCCTCGCGGTCGCCCTCGCGGATCAGGCGGAACAGCGGGTCAGCCCATTGATACAGGAGCGCGATCCCGAGAAAGAACGTCGCCGCCCCGACGCCCGCAGTCAGCGCGAGCAGCATGGTGCGCACGCTCAGCGTGGCGGATTCGATATCGGGGTCCGACGCCATGCGGATGGAGCCCGCGCCGATCGCGGCGATGGCCAGGCCCGCCACCCACAGTGCGAACGTCAGGCCGATCGAGTCCGCCCCGAGCGCGGCCGGGCCGGCCGGCATGGCCCGGTAGAAAAGGAAGGCCGAGCCCGCGCCCAAAAGCGCGCCGATGCCCACCAGCGTCCGGGCCGATCGGCCGTCGTCGCGGGCCAACCGGTCGACGAATCCTCCCGTTTCCGGCATCGGCTTCAGCTCCACTTGCGGGCCTCGAGGACTTTCGTGGTCAGATACAGCCAGAACACAGTCATCGACAGGTACACGAGCAACTGGTGCAGCGGGATCATCCCGGTCACCGACGCCGACCAGACCTGCATGAACGACAGTTGCTCGATCGTCGTGCGGATCGAGCCGCCCCAGTTCGTGAACTGCAGCGAGTAAGGCAGCACCAGATACAGCATCATCGCCGCGAACGACAGGGCCGCGGCGATGATCTGGTTCTTCGTCAGGCTCGAGCAGAACAGGCCCGTGGCGATGAACGCCGCCCCCGTGCCCACGAGCGAGAAGAAGTAACCGAGCAGCGGCAGGTAATCGAAGCCGGACCGCCCGGCATAGTACACCGGCACGAGGTACAGGCCCCACGGCAGGAACAGCGTCATGAAATACAACAGGCCCGCGAGGAACTTGCTGATTACCACCTGCCATTCATTCACCGGTCCGGTGAGCAGCACCTCGATCGTACCCGAGCGCCGCTCTTCGCTGAGCAACCGCATCGTGACGACCGGGACAATGAAAATCACCGAGATGATGGTGAAAAAGTCGACCGAATACGACTGCACGATGGGCTCGAACAGCGGCTGTTGCCGGCCCGTCAGTTTGAACAGCAGGCTGATGAAGAACAGGTAGGCGAACCAGCCGACGACCACGCTGCCGAACAGCACGATGTAGGCGATCGGCGAGTAGAAGTAGGCGGCCAACTCCCGGCGGGTCATGGCCACGACGGGCCGGTCGGACGTGATGCCGACGGCCAGCAACAGGGCAAACAGGCTGAGGATGCCGAGCACCGCCCCGCGCGGCACGAAGTAGCGGCCGGGCAACAGGGAATTCACGACCGCGCACACCAGCATGCCGAAGGCGACCGCGCCGAGCAACTGGCCGAGGCGATAGCCGAGCGTGCTGTCCGGCCCGGCCCTTCCGACTGCCGCCCACCAGAACAAAAGGCCGATCAGCGTGCCGCCCGCGAACCTCGGCAGGTACACCGGATTGATCGCCACCCCCGCCAGCCCGCCGATCACCAGCACGAGCGCGGGCACGATCAGGGCGAACGACGCGATACCGCTCCATAGAGTCTCATCTTCGTGCCGGCCCGCGGCCAGCAGGAAGAACAGGCCCGTGAGCAGGCCCAACGCGCCACCCGGTACGAACCCGTCGCCGGCCACCGGCAGCGGCACGGCCGAGAGCGCGACGCCGATGCCGAGCGAACCCAGACCCACGAGCATGTACATCCGCCGCACGAGGCGGTCGCCGTCGCGGGCCGCGTGAAACAGCAGGAGCGCGATCCCGACGATGGTCATGAAGACGGCGAGCGTCGGCCCGATCAGCCGGGGCTGGCTCAGGTTCATCCACACCGCCAGCGACCCGACCAGCGCGAGCCCGATGCCCATGCCGCCCAGCGACCGCGCGAACTTCGGCTCGTCGATCGCCAGATCGCTCGGCGCGGCTTCGGGGGTGAGTGGCTGGTGAAAGTCGGCCATGCTGTCCATTCCCGGGTTACTTCTCGCCACGGACTACGACATCCACGAAATGATCCTCGAGCTTGCGCCGCCGCTGGTCGAGGCGTTGCAGCGACCACGCGGGCTGCCCGGCGACGGCCCGGAACACCGACTCGCGGAGGTCCTGCCCGCTCTTCGCGGTGATCTCGAGGCCCACGATACCTTGATCGTCGCTGACGCGCGTGACCGCGTGGACGCCGTCGACCCGGGCCAGCGCGTCGCTCACGGCCTGGGCCGGCCCGCGGATCTCGACCTCGACGACGACCGCGTCGGAGCCGAGCTCGGCGAGCGGCTTGTCGAGCCCGATCCGCCCCCGGCTGATGATGATCACCCGCCGGCACACCGCCTCCACCTCCGACAGAATGTGCGTGCTCAGGAGCACCGTATGATTGTCGGCCAGTTCGCGGATGGTTGCGAGCGTCTCGCGGATCTGCAGCGGGTCGAGGCCGGCCGTCGGCTCGTCGAGGATCAGGATCGGCGGGTCGTGAATCAGCGCGTCGGCCAGGCCCACGCGCTGGCGGTAGCCGTTGGACAGCGTGCCCACCAGTCGTCGGCGGACTTCCTTGCACCGGCACCGCTCGAGGCAGTAGTCGATCCGCGACCGCCGGGCGGCGCGGTCCACGCCCTTCAGCTTGGCCCGGTAGACGAGGTACTCGTCGACCCGCATTTCGGGGTAGATCGGCACGGCCTGCGGCAGGTAGCCGATGTTCCGGCGGACGCCGTCGGCCTGCGTCATCACGTCGTACCCGGCCACGGTGGCGGTGCCGCTGCTCGCCGAGAGGTAGCTGGTGAGGATGCGCAGGGTGGTGGACTTCCCCGCGCCGTTGGGCCCGAGGACGCCGACGATCTCCCCGCGACCGACATCGAAGCTGATGCCGTCGACGGCTTTGACCGGGCCGTAATGTTTGGTGAGTTGGTCGACGTGGATCATAGTCATACGGGACGGGCATCACCGGGCGGGCACGCCGGCCGATCACTGTGTCTTTGCGTCATGTTACAGGCCCGCGGACCCAATGAGTAGGCGACGGGGGGGAGCCGATACAATCACGCCACACCCTCGTTCGAGTTGGGGCAGACCTCACTGAAACCTCTCGAACGTTGACCGACGGGCTTATCTCCCTTGGCCCGGCCCGACGGGCTGGGTTTGCCCAGAACCTAGGCCCATCGGGCCAAACTCCGTTAGCACAGCCCAGCGGGCTGGGTTTGCCCCGAATTTTGGCCCATCGGGCCAACCTTCCTTAGCCCAGCCCAGCGGGCTGGGTTTGCCCCGAGACCTTGGCCCAACGGGCCAACCTTCCTTAGCCCAGCCCAGCGGGCTGGGTTTGCCCCGAGACCTTGGCCCAACGGGCCAACCTTCCTTAGCCCAGCCCAGCGGGCTGGGTTTGCCCCGAGACCGGATGCGGCCTGAAGGGCCGCGCTAACGGAGCGCGGCCCTTCAGGCCGCCCAATAGAGATGCACCCAAAACCCAGCCCGCTGGGCTGGGCTAAGGAAGGTCGGTCCTTCGGACCGCCGGACTGCCGTTTCCGCATTGGACTGAACCCGACCACGTTGCGGTCCGCCTCCACGCGGGTGATGCATACGTGTCGACACCGAGACGGGGAATCGACGACGGACCCGCCCCGGAACAGTCCGGTCGAATGCCAACAGTGTCCAACAGGTTCGCCGGTGCCGGTGTCACTTCAGGCGGATGAGGAATCCCGCCCCCGGGGCCTCATCGTCTTTTGACTCGGTGGGCCGTGAGATTGGTTCAGTGATAGCCCGCTTCGCTCGAAATCTAACCCGACCCCTTTTCACTCTCCGACTTCGGTGGCCATAAAGCGGTTCGGCGTCAGGGTGCCACGTTGGCAGCCATGACCGACACAAGCCGGACACAATCGCCGGACTCGGTGTACTGGAAGTGGATTCGGATGCCTCCGACTGTAAACAGATCCCACGCTCCTTGTCGCCCAAGACCGGTGATTGTCACCGCCTCGCCGCTCTTCTCCGGGATGCCGAAGCGGGCACGCACGTCCGCCCTGGTGGCCCCGCGGGACAAGCCTCCGGGCAGCGGATGGGGGAAGGCCGTGAATCCATCGGCCGGCTCGGCGTAAAGGAACGCTGTGGCGACCCGACCGCTGTAGTGCATGAGCTCGTAGCCAGCGGCCGTGCCAGACAGAGACGATCGCACCGGCTCGCCCTCTTCCATGTCCGGATCAGTGGAAGCTTCTAACCCGTCGGCTTTGATCAACTCTCGGACGGCATCCGAGGCCGCCGGCGAGCCAACGACCGCCATCAATATCTCGGCCGTCGCCACCCCGAAGCCCTCCACCGCCGAACTTCTGTTTCTCTGACTTCTGCGGCACATATTACTGCCGGCGAAGTTGCCACGTCAACGAAATACAAGTTTATCCTCGTTCCCCGGCTCCGCCGGGGAACGCCGTCTTCGCGGCTCCTGCCGCCAACGGCGTGTCGCCGCGCAACGACGTGATGCCAATCACGTTCGGGCATGTTGCGTCATGTTCGTTGACAGTAGAAGTCTCCGCGCGGCAGGAGCCGCGAAGAGCCCGTGTCCCGGCGGAGCCGGGCACGAGGGAGGCAGTGCAAACCTGTCCGCTGGGATGGCGAGCCCGGCGTGTCAACGCCGGGGTGAATGCGGGAGACCGTTCCTTCCGCAGCACCCTGGTCGAACGCCAACCGTGTCCAACAGGATCGCCGGTGCCAGGTGTCACGTCAGGCTGAGGAGGAACCCGCCCCCGGGGCCTCATCGTCTCTTGAGTCGGTGGGGCATGTGAACGGTTAGCGTGCGCTCTCCCCAAGTGTCGCGACACCTGGGACAAGGATATCATCGGTCTCCGGTCGGCGAAATACCTGGATACAGAAGGGACCTTCAATCGAAGAAGTCGAGAGCCTTTCGAAAAATGGCAGCCCCAACCACTCGTCGAAGGATTCAGTGAAGCAAACTATTTCGCCCTCGAACAGACCTCCAGATTGAAGTGGCACAGCGATCTTTTCGCCAAGCACCATTTCGCCTGAAAGCAGTTCACCGAAAATGGTAAAGCCTTCAGGGCCGGTCATCTCGGATACCCCATATCGCAATTCAGTGTAGCTAAAGGTGAAAGCCACATTCCTCCGCGTGCGAACTTCAGTTTCTCTGACTTCTTCGGCACATAATACCGCCCGCGAAGTTGCCACGACAAGGAGACACAAGTTTTCCTCGTTCCCCGGCTCCGCCGGGGAACGCCGTCTTCGCGGCTCCTGCCGCCAACGGCGTGTCGCCGCGCAACGACGTGATGCCAATCACGTTCGGGCATGTTGCGTCATGTTCGTTGACAGTAGAAGTCTCCGCGCGGCAGGAGCCGCGAAGAGCCCGTGTCCCGGCGGAGCCGGGCACGAGGGAGGCAGTACAAGCCTGTCCGCCCGGATGGCGAGCCCGGCGTGTCAACGCCGGGGTGAATGCGGGAGACCGTTCCCTCCGCAGCACCCCGGTCGAAAGCCGACAGTGTCCAACAGGATCGCCGGTGCCGGGTGTCACTTCAGGCGGACGAGGAATCCGCCCCCGGGACGTCATCGTCGTTGGAGTCGGGGGGCCATGAAAAGGGATCCGCTGCTGGGCTACACCCGTGCCAACAGCTCCCGATACCCGTTGAACTCGTTCTTCCAGTCGCCGTACACGGCTGTCAGCCCGCATGCCGGGCACCGGCAGCCGAGATACAACCACCGCACGTCCTCGCTATCGTCGTAAAGCGATACGCCGACCGTGATCTCGAACGCCTCCTTGCCGCAGGGGCAGGCGGCATCTTGCACTTCTGCCTCGTCCATGAACTCCGCACTGTCGCCAATCGGATGGGCCTCGGCGTCGCACGCGAGGCACACCCGGCCGGCGACGCCTGCGGTGTCGTCGAGAAAGAGTCTGAAGACTTTGCCGCCACAGGCGCAGACCGCGTCGGCGAAGTGTTCGGCGATGTAGCCGTTCTCCTTGCTGTACCGGACGACCTCAGCGCGGATGTCGGCCTGGGTGTCGCCGTATCGCCACTCTCCGCGCTTTCGCAAAGCCATTCGAGCCTCGTTCTCCGTCGCCGAATAAACCCATGCATGCCGTGCCACCGTGGGGGTGGCACCGCCCGTGATGGTCGGGCATGCGTTGTCGGTCATTCTGGCGATCGAACCGGGGCAGTACAACCCTGTCCGCCGGGATGGCGAGCCCGGCGTGTCAACGCCGGGGTGAATGCGCGAGACCGTTCCTTCCGCAGCACCCCAGTCGAACGCCAACAGTGTCCAACAGGATCGCCGGGGCCGGGTGCAACTACAGGCGGTTGGGGAACCCGCCCCAGCGGCCTCATCGTCTCTTGTTGCGTAGGCCTTTCGCCATGTTCAATTGCTGCCGAAGTCGGTTGCGTGGTCGATCATGTACAAGCGTAAGCGTAGCTCGTAGTGCCCCTTGGATTTGTAGAATTTGGATTCCACAGCTTCGAACTTCTCTTGCAGTTCCTCATATCGATCGGCGAACGGGGCCAATCGAGTGTCGCGGTCGCGGCGCGTGGCCGTTGGGCCGATTTCGGCGACAGCTGTTTCCAGCGCCGCGAGGGCCTCGGGGTGGCCCAGCGTCCGCAACGCCTCCAGGGTTTCTGAGACGTACCGGCCAGACGAATTGCCAAAGAATTGCGATAGCCCGCCGTCGCAAACCTCCGCCTGAAACACTTCGGCAAAGTAGACCACTCCCTGCGATGGCGTAAGCTCCTCAACGCCGACCGCCTCGACCCGCCGCCACAGGAAGTCGAGCGGATCTGTCAGGCCGGCGAGGAAGCAGAGTGCGTCGCCCACTGCCGTTTGGATTTCTTCGTATCGACAATCGACCCACTCGCGGATTTCGGGCTCGGCCTTCTTGCCAGCCATTTTGGCCAGCAGCACCAGACAGGAGGCGACGATGTAATGATGGGGATAGGGATTCTCCCCATTCAGATGGGGCTTTGACCAACTCAGCAACTGCCGAATCCGCGTCTCTGGCACCGGCGCCTTGCAAACTGCCAGAGCTTCAAGCACGCGGTTCAGCACGGGGTTGTCTGGTGACAAATAGGATTCCCCCGCTAAGTCGGCCAACGCGCGGGCTTCGTCCAAATTCAACAGATTACTGGGGGCGTCGTTGAGGGTTCCCGTCCATTCCTGTCGGCATTGCCCCAGGTAGAGCGGATAGAGGGCCGCGCGGAAGTCCGGCCGTTTGTCAATCACTTCCCTCACGCCAAACCAGACGGACGAACGGACGAAGCCGTCGGGATCGTTCAATAGGCGCTCGATCAGCGGGATGGCGTCGAGCCGCCCGGATTCTCCAATGATGCTTGCAGCAATTTTTCGGGCATTATCCTCAGCGGACTCGATCAGCTTAACTGCCGTCTCGAACCTCGCCGACGGGGCGTGTTTTTCCAATAGGTACATTATCTGCTGTAGCGGGCTGGGGCCGCGACGATCATAACACGGCAAGTGGAACGCCGGGTCGAGCGCAGCCTTTTCCAGAGCCGTCGAGGCCTTGGTGCCGATCCCGTCCAGGATTGCCTCGGCTCGTTCACATTTGTCATCATCCAGTAACTCGGCGACGAGCCGCTCAATGTCGGTGGGGGTCGGGTTCCGAGGAATTTGGACATCGAGCGGTCGCTCCGCAGATTTCAATAACGAGCGGAGTTTCTGAGTGGTACTGGTCATGAAGTCGCGGAAGTTCATCCATTCCCCCATGTCTCTGATTTGAGCCGGTGCAAGACGACGGCCTCGGCCAAGAGCAGGCGTCACGTCATGTCTTCTCCGCAACAATCCATCCCGCTCCCATCACTCTTCACGCCAGCACTTCCCGCACCACCTCGCCGTGCACATCCGTCAGGCGCATGTCGCGGCCGCCGAACCTTACTGTCAGCCTTTTGTGGTCGAAGCCGAGCAGGTGCAGGAGCGTGGCGTGGAAGTCGTGCATCTCGACCCGGCCGGCTACTGTCTTGTAGCCCCACTCGTCGGTTTCGCCGTGCGATATGCCGGGCTTCACGCCGCCCCCGCCCAGCCAGACCGTGAAGCCGAACGGGTTGTGGTCGCGCCCGTCGACGCCCTGGGCGAACGGCGTCCGGCCGAACTCCCCCGCCCACACCACCAGCGTCGACTCCCACAGCCCGCGGGCCTTCAGGTCCTTGATCAGCGCGGCGATCGGCTGATCGACCGCCCGGCAGTTCTTCTCGTGGCCCTGGCGCAGGCTGTCGTGCTGGTCCCAGCGGTCGTGCCCCACATTCGGACACGTCAACTCGACGAACCGCACGCCCCGCTCGACCAGTCGCCGGGCCAGCAGACACTCCCGCGCATAAATCCGCGTCGGGTCGTAGGTCGAATCGAGCCCGTACATCTTCTTCGTGGCCTCCGACTCGCCGCGAAGGTCCGCGAGTTCGGGCACGGCCGTCTGCATGCGGAAGGCCGTCTCGGCATTGGCGATGGCCGCCTCGATGGCGTCGTGCGACCCGTGCCGGGCCAGGCCCGCGGCATCGAGTTGCTTCACGAGGTCGCGCTTGGCCGACTGCTTCGCGGCCGGCTCGGCCGGGCGGATGTTCGCCACCGGGTGATCGCCCGGCTTAAACACCGACGCCTGGTACGCGGCCGGGAGGAAGCCCGCGCCGAAGGTCTCGAGGCCGCCCGGCGGGATCAGCCCACCGTTGAGCACGACGAAGCCGGGCAGGTTGCTGTTCGCACTGCCGAGGCCGTACAGGCACCACGAGCCCACGCTCGGCCGACCCTGGAGGCCCGACCCCGAGTGCAGGAAGTAGTTCGCGCTCGTGTGCTCGGAGAACTTCGAGGTCATCGAGTGGATGAAGGCGAGGTCGTCGGCACACTCCGCGAGGTGCGGCAGCAGGTCGCTGACCCAGTGCCCCGCCCGCCCGCGCTGGCTGAACTTCCACGGGCTCGCCAGCATGTTGCCGACCTTGTCGAACTGCGTCGGCTCGACCTTCAGCAACTCCCGCGGGTTCCGGCCGTTGTACTTCTCGAGCGCGGGCTTGTAACTGAACGTGTCGATCTGGCTCGGCCCGCCGTCCATGTACAGGAAGATCACGCTACGGGCCTTCGCGGCAAAGTGCGGCGCGGCCCGGGTCGAGTCGGCCAGCAGGCCCGCGAGCGCGAGCGAGCCGAACCCGTTGGCACAGCGGGCCAGCATCGCCCGCCGACCGATCGGCTCAGTGAACATACACGAACTCCTTCGCGTTCACGAGCGCGTGGGCCAGTTCGGCAGGGCCGTGTTTCTCCGCGAACGCCCGGCACGCGGCCCGCTCAGCGTCGTCGGGCAACCTGCCGAAGGCCTCGCGGTACATCCGGTCCACGTCCGGCGTCCGCGCCGCCCACAGCTTCGATTGCTCGCGGACGAACGGGTCGTTGAGCAGGATCAGCGCCTGGGCCGGCACGTTGGAGACGGTCCGCCGGCCGACCGTGCTGAACGGCGTCGGCGCGTCGAAGGCGAGGAAGAACGGCGACAGGAAGTTGCGCCGCACTTCGAGGTAGATGCTGCGCCGACCCGCGCCGTCGGCCGGGCCACTGCTGCCCGGCCGGCCCCGCCCCTCCATGAACGGCGACAGGTGCGTCGGCACCGGCGGGCCGAACATCTTCGCATCGAGCCGCCCGGAAAGCTGCAATAGCGCGTCGCGGACCGCCTCGCCCTCCAGTCGGCGGAGGTGGGCGCGGTGCAGCAGTTTGTTCTCGGGGTCGGTCTTCAGGGCGTCCGGGCGCGGGGCCGAGGACTGCGCGAAGGTCTCGGTCAGCACGATGGCGCGGATCAGCTTTTTGATCGACCAGCCTTCGCGGACGAAGCGGTCGGCGAGGTGATCGAGCAACTCGGGGTGCGTGGGCGCTTCGCCGAGCACGCCGAAGTTGTCGACGCTGGCGACTATCCCGCGACCCATGAGGTGATGCCAGACGCGGTTGACGATCACGCGCGCGACGAGCGGGTTCGCGGGGTCGGTGAGTTGCCGGGCGATGACGAGCCGACCGCCGCCCGGCCCAGACACCTCGGCGGTGCCGGCCAAGGCTTCGGGCAGTCGGCGCACGGCGATATCGCCCGGCGACTTCGGATTGCCGCGGATCGCCACCCGGCCGGTGAAGCCCGTGCCCTCCCACATCGCGCCGGCGAGGTGCGACTCGCGCGGCGATGCCAGCCGGCGTTCGCAGTCCATCGCAGGCTTGATAATGGAATCTGTATCCGCGCCCGGCCGGCGCATGAGCGCGTCGATCACGCCCGCTTCGATGGTGTCGACGACTTCCCCCGCCGCCCACTTCGCCACGATCTTCCGCTGGGCCACCGCGTCAACGGTCACCGTCTCTGGTTCGGGCGGCATCCGGTCGGCAATCACCACCTGGCTCACGGCAAAGTCCGGCGCGAGTGCGGAGAATTCGACGTGGGCCCGGTGGTCGACAAACCGGGCCGTGTCGAGCGCGAGCCAGCGGAAGTCGGGGCCGGCGTCGAACTTCAGCGTCAGTTGCCGGTGCAGCGGCCCCTCGAACATCGCGTACGACTGCACCGCGGCATACGCGAAGCCCTTGCCCCGTGCGCGGAAGTAAATGCGCTTGCCGGTCAGCATCACGCTCGGCGTGCGGATGCTTCGCCCGGCCCGCGTGACCTTGCCGAGGTCGCCCGGCTCGACCTGGCTCTCTTTATGGACGGAATGGTCGAACCATGCCGGGTCCGCGGCGGCCGCGTGCGCGGTCGCGATCGGCGCGCCGGGCAGCCAGTCGCCGGGCCGCACGCTCACGATGCCGACGCCGTCGGGCAGCCACTCGGCCGGCTTCACCGTTTGGTAATCGACGATCACGACCGAGTCGGGCGTCCGCC
>JAIBBI010000099.1 GCA_019694755.1 Gemmataceae bacterium | reverse complement strand
GATGGCCTCGGGCCGGAAGCCCAGGCCGAGCGCGCGGCCGCCGCGACCACCCCGGCCGCCACCGCCACCACCACCACCCGCGGCGGGATCGGGTCGCTTGTCGAGCGTCGCCGTCACGGTTTTTTCTTCAGAGCCGCGCTTGAACTTTATCTCGATCTTGTCGCCGACCTTCTTCGCCTGGATGACGTCGACGAGGTCCTGATAGCCGGGGGTCTTCTTGCCGTCGGCCTCGATGACCACGTCGTCGGCCTTCAGCCCGGCCTTGGCCGCCGCGGCGTTCTTCGTGACGCCGATGAGCTTCACGCCACCGGGGGCGTCTTCACCCTGAAACCCGAGATAAGGCGTCGGGGCGGGCGGGGTGCCGGTGCCGACTTTCTCCGTGTCCATGATGCAGAAGACGACGTTGGGATCCCTGCGATACCAGTCGAGCCCGATCCGCCCCGTGGCGACGGTGGGCAGGCCCTTGTCCATCTTGGCCCAGGTCTTGCCGGCATCGCTGGTGCGGTAGATGCCGCCCTTCGAGCCGTACTTGATGACGGGGTCGTAGGCGTCGACGCCGTCCGGCGTGCGCTCGCCGACGTAGCTGTCGAAGGCGTCGCGCTGCCGCCGCCACATGGCGGCGATCAGCACATCGGGGTTCGTCGGGTGCATCATGAGGTCGATGCAGCCGGTCTCGTCGTCGACGAACAGGACTTTCTCCCAGGTCTTGCCGCCGTCGGTGGTCTTGAAGACGCCGCGGTCCGTGTTCCACCCGTACAGCCGGCCCAGCGCGCCGACGTAGACGGTGTTCGGGTCTTTCGGATGCACGACAATCTTGCCGATCTGGAACGTCTCGCGGAGACCCATGTGTTGGAAGGTCTTGCCGCCGTCGACAGACTTGTAGACGCCGTCGCCGTACGAGACGCTGTTGCGGGGGTTGGCCTCGCCGGTGCCGACCCAGAGGATGTTGCGGTCGGAAGGAGCGACGCACACCGCGCCGATGCTCACGGTCGACTGGCGGTCGAACTGGTGGGTGAAGGTGGTGCCGTTGTTCTCGGTCTTTACGAGGCCGCCCGAAGCGGTGGCGATCCAGTAGGTGCTGGGGTCGGACTCGACGACGCTGATGGCGGTGATCCGGCCGCCCATGGTCGCGGGGCCGATGTTCCGCCAGGTGAGGGATTTGACCCAGCTTTCCGGTAGCCCCTCCGGCGGCTTGGCCGGCGTGGCCGGGGTCTTCATCTTCTCGAGCTCGGCCGTCAGGGCCT
This sequence comes from Gemmataceae bacterium, assembly GCA_019694755.1. GTDB lineage: Bacteria > Planctomycetota > Planctomycetia > Gemmatales > Gemmataceae > JAIBBI01. Next base: position 18,329 of record JAIBBI010000099.1, on the reverse strand, counting down.
TGATCTTGGCCTCGATATCCGCGATTTGCTTCGTGCGATCCGGGTCGTCCGGCCAGGCCGGCGTAACGAGGATCAGGCCGAACGTGCAGACCGCCAGCGAGCGGATGAACAGTGAAAAACGAGGCACGGCGAGGCTCTCCGGGTAAGCGGATCGAGGGATGCGACTCAGACTAACCGGCAGGCGGCCGAAAGTCGTGAGGAAGGTAATCTAGGCAAACCCTGCCGGCAGAAGAAAGAGGCGACCGTAAGGATTGTGCCGGGGATGCGGGCGGGGGGATGCAAGTCGTTGGGACTGCCGGGAACGCCCCCATGTTGGCGGCGACGCGACCGCTTTGAGGAGCGGAGCGTTGACGTGCTCCCACGTCTTCCGCGTCCGCGGGCTACGCTCCACCGCCGCTCCACCCGTGGCTACACTCGGCGGACCCTGCCGGGGCCGTGAAAGCAAGTTTCTATCGACTGCTTCAACCCGACTCCTGCAGGCCGTCCCTTATCACAATTTCTTTCCCGCCCCTCGCCCGCCCGCCTCTCTTCGTACGCCAGTACGCTCACGACTTCACCAGGACCTTTTGCAGGTTGGCTTTCGAGGTGTCGCCGATCTCGGCGTGGAGCGAACGGCCGTGCGAGTCCATCGTCACCACGGCCGGGAAATCCTCAACGTGCATCTCCCACACCGCCTCGGGGCTGCCGAACTCGTCCTTCAGGAACACCCGCGGGGTCTCCTTCACGCAGCGGGCGTAGACCTGGGCGGCCCCGCCGATGGCGTGCAGGTACACGCAGCCGAACTTCTTGCACGCCTCGAGCGTCTTCGCGCCCATGCCGCCTTTGCCGATCACCGCCTTGATGCCGTACTTCTCGATCACCATCGCCTGGTACGGCTCTTCGCGGATCGAGGTGGTCGGCCCGGCCGCGGTCACGCGGAACTTGCCGCCCTCTTCCAGCACCACGGGGCCGCAATGGTACAGGGCCGAGTCCTTCAGCACCGGCACGTCGCCGCCCTTGTAGATGAACTTGTGCACGGCATCCCGGCCCGTGTAGAGCGTGCCCGAGAGCAGGACCACGTCGCCGGCCTTGAGCTTGCGCACGGCTTCCTCGGTGAGCGGCGTCTGCAGGCGGATCGCCTCCTTGCCGCGGATGCCGAGGTCGACGGTCACATCCTCGGGCTCATGGTCGAACTCGCCGGGCGCCTGGTACAGCCATTCGCGGACCTCGCCATTCGCATCGAGGACGACGCCGCGCCGGCGGTACGCCCAGCACATGTAGGCGATGCTGACGAAGAACGAGGCGGGCAGGCGGTTACGCGCGCCGATCTTGCACCCGCCGACGGTGAGCGCGCCGCCGAATCCCATCGGCCCGATGTCCAGCTTGTTGGCCTCGTCGACGATCCGGGCTTCGAGGGCGGCCAGCTCGGGGTTACTGTTCGAATCATCGAGATGTCGCAACAATTGCTCCTTGGCGTACTCGTAGCCGACGGCGCGGTCGCCGCCGATGCACACGCCGAGAAAGCCCGGCCCGCAGCCCTTGCCCTGCGCCTGCCAGACGGCGTCGAGGATGCACAGGCGGACGCCTTCCAGGTCGCGGTCGGCCCGGCCGCCGCTGGGCAGCGTGCACGGCAGCGAGTACTGCGCGCTCATGTTCTCGCAGCCGCCGCCCTTGAGCACGAGGCGGATGTCGACACTGTCGGTACGGTGCTGATGCCAGTGGAAGACGGGGCTGCCGGGCCCGAGGTTGGTGCCCGAGTTCTTGCCCGTGAGGCTGTCGACGGAGTTCTGCCGGAGGTAGCCCTTCGCGGTCGCGTCGCGCACGGCATCGCAGAGCGCGTCCTGCAGGGCGAGCTGATCGAAGCCGACGGGAGTGCGGATGAAGAATGTGATCGTGCCGGTGTCCTGGCAGATCGGGGCCGACTGCCGTTTCGCCATGCCGATGTTGGTCATCACCAGATCGAGCGCGAGGTCTGCCCGCGAGCCGACTTCCTCGAACGCCCGGCGGGCGGCGATGACGTCCGTCACGTCCGGCGGCAGGAAGGCCGAGGTCCGGCGGATCAACTCGAGGCCCGAGGCGCGGAATTTCTCAATCGACATGGCTGGTGATTCCCGAAACATCCAAAACAGACCGACGCTGTCATCATACTGCCCGGCCGGGGGTCAGTCTTTCAGGCGGAACAACTGCCGCAGCGCGTCGATGAGCCCCGTCCCGGAGCCCGAGCGGGTCTCCTCGGCCAGCGCGCTGATGGGGCCGTGCAGGATCTGATTCTGGAGCAGGCGGAGCGCGCCCTCGATCTGCCGGCGGTCATCGTCGGAAAGCTTGCCGTTGAGGCGCGACTGGAGCTGATTCCAGATCAGTTGCCGGCGTGCGTCGCAGTCGGCCGTCAGCTTGGCGATCACGGGGCCGGTCCGCCGGCGGGCCCATTCGCCGACAAACTTGCGGGCCTCCTGCTCGACGATCGCCTCGGCCGGGCCGACGTGACGAAGCCGCTCGGCCATCGTCGCAGTGCGCAGCCGTTGCAGGTCGTCGATGTTGAACAGGCACACCTGATCGCCGTCGTGAATGGCCGGGTCGAAGTCGCGCGGCACGGCAATGTCGAGGATCACCATCGGGCTGGTCGTCCGCCGGGCGGCGATCGGGGCGAACCGCTCGGCCGACATGATCGGCTCGGGCGCGCCGGTGGTGCTGAGCACGATGTCGGCCCGGGCCAGCACTTCGTCCAGTTGGTCCCACGGCACGGCAGTGCCGCCGCATCCCCCGGCCACTTCGCGGGCGCGATCCGGGTTGCGGTTGGTGACGAAGATCCACGCGACGCCGAGTTCCTTCAGGTGATCGAGAGTGAGCCGGCCCATCTTCCCCGCGCCGATCACGAGGACGACTTTGTCGGCGAAGTGATCGAACACCTGGCGGACGTAGTCGACGGCGACGCTGCTGACCGACACGTGGCCGCGCGAGATGCCCGTCTCTCGGCGGACGCGCTTGGCGACGACCCGCGCCTGCTGGAAGAGCGCGTGCAGGAGCGGGCCGGCGGCGGCGTTTTCGCGGGCCTGCTCGTACGCGGTCTTCACCTGCCCGGCGATCTGCCCCTCGCCGACGACGAGGCTGTCGAGGCTTGCCGCCACGCGGAACAGATGGCGGACCGCGTCGGCATCGGAGCGCGAGTACAGTGCGGGCGCGAGCGCGGCCGGGGCGACGCTCTGCCAGTCGGCGAGCCAGCCGGCGAGGTCCGGCGGGCCCGAGCAATCCGCCTGGTAGATTTCCAGCCGGTTGCAGGTGCTGAGGATCGTCGCCTCGCCGCCGTGCCGGGCCTGCAGGTCGGCGAGCGCGGCCGGGAGGCGACCCTCGGCAATCACCAGCTTTTCGCGCAGGTCGACCGGGGCGGTGCGGAAGTTGCAACCGGTGAGGTGGAGTTTCACGGCTGCCCCCCGGCCACGAACGGGTGGGCCAGGAAGAGCGTGAGCAGCAAGACGGCAAACGCGCCGAGGGTGCCGACGGCCAGCACCCGGCCGCGGGCGTGCAGGTTGTAACGCAGCACCATCAGCAGTGCGCTCGCGGCCCACAGCCCGGCCGTGCTGATGACTTTCGGCGAGACCCATGGCCCGGCCGGCCCGGTGCGATGCAAGCCGACTGCGAACCCGACCACCAGGCCGACGGTGAGCAGCGGAAACGCCAGGCCGATCGCCCGGCGGTTCATCGCCTCGAGGCGCTCGAGGCTGAGGAGCTTGATGCCCGAGGTGGGGGAGCTTTTGGCCCGTAGCCGTCGCGCCTGCAACAGATACATGACACTGGCAATCGCGCCGACGCAGACGCCGACGGCCGCGAGGAGAATCAGCGTGCCGTGGACCGTACCCCAGAATCGCTCGCCGGCGAGGTTGGCGGCCCAGTCGGGCGCGGGGCCGGAGCCGCGGGTGAAGCCGCCGGCCAGGACGACGAGCGTGAGCACGAGCGGGAGGACGAAGATGGCCCAGCCGAGCTTGCGATGGTGCAGCGTGCCGTAGAGGTAGAACACGGCCAGCACCCAGGCCAGCAGCAGCAGCGAGCCGTACGGCATGGCGGGGGTGGGCTGTTGCGCGATCAGGAACAGGGTATGGGCCAGCAGGCCCGCGCCGCCGAACGCCAGGCCGAACCAGCGCCAGAACCGCGCCGGCCAGATCGACGCACACAACTCCGCGAGCAGGGCGATGGCATAACTCGCGCCGAAACAGAACCGCGAAATATGTTCCACGACCTGATTTTATGACACGGACAGGGCTCGGGTCATCCGGCCCTCGACGGCTATCTTTACAAACCACCTTCCGGACGCTTGACAGCGCCCCGAATCAGGGGCATACCGGGCCGTTTCGACTCGAATCGCGGCAGGGGAGCGTCCGGACATGGCGGTCATCGACCATTGGCATCCCGTGCTGCTGTCGGCAACGCTGCGCCGCGAGCCAAAGGCCGTGCGCGTCGACGGGCACGATATCGTCGTGTTCCGGACCTCGTCCGGCAGCGTGGCCGCGCTGGATGAGGTGTGCCCGCATCGTCGGATGAAGCTGAGCCTGGGCTGCGTGGTCGGCGACACGGTGCAGTGCAAGTACCACGGCTGGACGTTCGCGGCCGATGGCCGGGGCGAGAGCCCGGGCACGCCCAAGCTGCACGCCTGCGCCACGAGCTACGATGCCCGCGACGATTACGGCGCGGTGTGGGTACGCCGGCGCGGAGCAGACACGGAGTTTCCGCAGTTCGACCGCACGGGCTATCACCCGATGGGGGTCCTAGCGCACCGGATCAAAGCGCCGCTGGAGTTGGTGGTCGACAACTTCACGGAGATCGAGCACACGCCCACGACGCACGGCATCTTCGGCTACCCTCTGGAGTTGATGCCGCTGGTCAAGGTGACCTTCGAAGCGACCAACACGAGCGTGCGCACGGTGAATGTCGGGCCGAGCAAGCCGCTACCCTGGATTCTGCGCAAGCTGGTCGGGATCAAGCCTGACGATCAATTCATCGACGACTGGACGACGTGGTTCTCGCCCGTGTACTCCCGGTTCGATCACGAATGGGGCAACCCCGAGACGGGGACGCGGGCGAAGGTGGGCTGGCGGCTGTTCATTGTCTGGACGCCGGTCGGCCCGAGTGAGACGATTGCCACGACGTTCAGCTACGCGCGGTCGACGTACCCTGGGCCGAGCGGCGGGCTCCGGCTGTTCAAGTGGCTGATGCAGCGACTGCTCGACCGGGAGATCGGCCTGGACGTGGCGATACTGGAAGGGCTGGCGAGCCACGAAACGGGGATCGAGGGGATGAAGCTGAGCCGGTTCGACCGTTCGCTGGGCCTGAACCGGGACCGGATCGAGACGGTGTACCGGGGGCACGGAGCGAAGAGGCTGTCGCTGGCGGGGTGAGGTTTTCCTCAGGATTACAACCGGTGTAACTGATTCTGGACTTACTCTTGATCTCCCGAATCGTTCGAGTTGTCTGGCCATAGATTGGCCGGTTACGCCAAAACCCAGGTATTTCAGTACATCTACGTAACCAATTGATTTGTAATGACTTGCGGAAAACAGGCTGTTCGATTCCTGCGAACTCTGTGATATCACCGCTTGTCCGGAGCCAAAATGTGTGATATTATCACATTGTCTCGCAGGTAAACATGACGTACCCGAGCCAGTTTGGAGAACTCGATGCTCACCGGGTCCAATTTCGTCCGCTGTACTCGGCATGGCTTGCAAGCGTGTCGTAAGCTCTGGCCAGGAACTGCTGACCGTATGGAAATCCGCCGGCAGGCGCTCAAGTTGCGGTGGTGGAATGAGCGGCATACGGCTCAGCATGGCGACGGACTTCTTTTCGACCTTAGCTACGAGGGGATCAAGAGCTTGCCCGGCTTGGGACTTTACGAACTCCGACTGGACGACACTATTGGGGGCAGGACAAACTTAAGGATAGTTTTTCTCGACCCGCCTAACGGCTGGACGCCACTTGGTGGAGAAGATCGCCCATTGCCGATCGTGTGGGTGTTGGAGGTCATGCCAAAAAAAAGAGACGGTTGGACTACCAACGATATCACGCGGTTCCGCGCGTCCAGGCGACTCGTACAAACACGCTTTTACGTGACGTAACTGGCCCAAACCTAGAGTCAAATAACAAGAGGTTTCTGACCCATGACCGCCACGACCACTACTCTCGCACTTCTGGACAACTCGGCCGAACAGGTTCTTCAGTATGCCGCGATTCAGGCCGCTTCGCCTATTGTCCTCGCTTTCATGGAGTGCGATGAGGGCCTGCGCGAAGAGGCACTGCTGCTTCTCAAGCAACTCCAGAACGGCGGCCTCGATGAGTCCGAGCGTATCGGCACTATCGCCCTTATCGCGGAGATTCTGTTCCCGAATGCAGACGACAAGGGCATTCCCGGACTTGACCTGGAAGAGGCGGAAGCAATCGCCAGGGATCGTTTTCCAGACTCGTGCGACGCCCTTTCTCGAATGGATGAGGAAGAGAAGCACTTCGCGGAGCGTCTGAAGTTCGTCATGGAGTCGAAGGGAATTACCCAGGTGGCGTTGGCGGAGAAGGTCGGTCTGGGCCAGCCTGCCATTTCCATGATGCTCAATCGCACGTGCCGCCCCCAGCGCAAGACGATTCTTCGTTTTGCGGAAGCGCTTGACGTGAAGCCTGAGGAGTTGTGGGCGAAGTTCGATTCTACCAAAGGGGCATGAGGAAGTACGGGGGCAGCCCAAGTGATCGGACTGCCCCCGATATGACCTTGGTCAGTTCTCTCCAAGCACCGTTGTCATTCACAGTGTTTGATTGCTGCGGTTTTGAGGTCTCGTTCGGGACGTCGGCGATCCTGACTTGAAGCAGGCCGTCGCGGGCAACTTGCGCAGTGTCCTTCCGGACCTGGCCAAACAACGGTCGGAGGGGTCGTGCGGGTCAAAAAAAAACGGCTCCGGATGAACCGGAGCCGTGAAACTGACCCTGACGGGATTCGAACCCGTGTCGCGGCCTTGAAAGGGCCGTGTCCTAGGCCTCTAGACGACAGGGCCGACAGAAAAATGATAGCCGCACGGACCTTCCCGGCAAGCCGCGAAACTCCGGCACGCGATCCGCATCCAATGTACCAGACGGCCCAGCCCGGAAGTTGGTTCGGGCCGGCCGGCTGGCTAGAATGGCAGCCGGATCAGTCCATCGCCCGGAGGATGCAGGATTATGGCCAGCAAGAACGTCATCGAAATCACCGACAGTAACTTTGCCAGCGAGACCGCGGGGGCGGAGCCCGTGCTCGTCGACTTCTGGGCCCCGTGGTGCGGGCCGTGCCGCCAGCTCGGGCCGACTATCGACAAGCTGGCCGACCAGTATGCCGGCAAGGCCAAGGTCGCCAAGTGCAACATCGATGAGAACAGCGAACTCGCGATGAAGTTTGACATCACCACGATCCCGCGCGTGCTCGTGTTCAAGAACGGCGAGCGGGTTGCGCAGCTTGTCGGGCTTATGCCGGCCGGCGAGTACGAGAAGGCGATCAACGCCGCCCTCGCGGGCTGATGTCCGCCGCCCCGGCCGGTCGATTCCGGTGTGATGGTCCGTCGGGCCATCACACCGCGGAAGGCCGGCCTCATGGCGACACCTCAGGAACACCTCGAAGCCCGTCGCAAAGAACTTGCCGAGATTCAGGACCGCATTGCCGGCGCCCGGGATGAATACGCCCGGCTGACGGCCGCCGTTTCGCTCGAGCGCCTGCGCCAGGACCGCGAGCAATCGCTGGCCCGCGCGGCCGTCGCCCGCCGGGAGGCCCGCGTCGTCCGCCTCTGGCAGAAGCTCAAAGCCCGCATCCAATCCGAACGCCAGCGAGCGCAGCAAGCCGAGGCCCGCAGCCGGGAACTAGTCGATTCCGACCGCGCCCGCCTGGAGTTTCGCGACCGCGCGCTCGCGCTGGGGGAATCGCGATTGGCCGGTCGGGCACGCGCGCTGGGTGAGTCGTTCCGGAAGTTGCGATCGGTCGAAGCGCTGGCGTTCAACGAACATCGCCACGTCGATGCGCTGCGGGCCGAGTTGGCGGGGCTGGAGGCACGTGCCGCGCACGCCCGCGCCCGGCTCACCGTCCCGGTACCGCTGAACGCTCCCGAGCCCGCGCTGCCGGGCGATTTCGTCCACCCCATCGAACAACTTGCCGACCTGCGGGCCGGGCTCCTGTGCCAGACCCGGGAAATGTTGGAGCAACTGGCCGCGCGGGAAGAAGAGCTCCGCGCCGCGGCCGAGGCGCTGGCGTCGGTCGCGGACACGCTGGCCGGGCGGGAGCAGGAATTGAAGGAGCAGGAGCTGGATGTCAAGGCTCGCCTGTTTGCCATCGAGCGCGATCAGGCGAAACAGGCGCTCCGGAATCACCGGCTGATCGCCCGCGAAGCCCGGCTCATGGAGTTGCACCGGAAGTGGGCGACGCGGGTAGACCGCACGGCGGCTGAACTCGAGAACGCGCGGGCCGAGGCTGAAGACGCCCGCGAGCAATGGACCGAGCTGGCCGACGTTGCCCGCCGGGTGCGCTCCGAGGTGCTTCGCCGCGAGCAGGAACTTGCCGCCCGCGAGCTCGCCATCCTGGAGTTGCGGAATGAGACGCTGGACGCGACCGATCGCCCCGCCGTCGCCGAGCGCCGGCTCGAGAGCCGCCGACAGCGGTGGCTCACCCGGTGGGCGGGCGACGCCCGCGAATTGGAATCGGACGCCCGGCGGCTGGAGGCATGGGCCGTGCGGCTCGACGAGCGCGAGCGGCGGGTGCAGGAACGCGAAGAGCGACTGGCGGAACAGCTGACCGCGCCGATGGAGATCAGTCCGGAAGGCGTGGTTTCCCGGCCGGCCGCCCGGGCCGCGTGACCGGCAATCGGGGACACATGTCCACTTCACCACGTGTCCATGATCGCTGCCACCGACTCGTCGCGGCCTACCAGCCCCAAGTCGCTTTCGCTACGGAACTTCAGTTTGTTTTCGCGGAAACTTCACTCGGGGAGTGGCGAATTCGGCTGAAATACCGGTCACACCAGTCGGAGTGGTCGTAGGGGATGGAACAGCGGCGCGGTCCAGGGGTAAGAGCGGACCTAGGTGCAAGGGGAAATTCAGCTTGCGATTAGCCGCGGGAACAGAGACCGTAGCGTATGATTCTTGCGACGCGCGTTGCGGTCTCGCTCGAAGGAGGGTAGCGAAATGCTGGTTCTTAGCCGGAAGCTCGGAGAGAAGATCTTCATCGGCGACAACATTTGCATTACGGTCGTCGATATCGATCGTGGCAAGATCCGGCTCGGGATCGAGGCGCCGCGCGACGTTCCGATTTATCGCCAGGAACTGCTGCCGCTCAACGGCTCGCCCCGCCCGGAAGCGGCGACCCAGAAGGTCGCCGTGTCCTGAATTGCCGATTGTCGGCTTTCCCGTTTCTCCCGCACGACCCTGCCGATTTCGGTGGGGTCGCGGTGTTTTAAGACCGCTCCCGCGTCGTGTGAGCTATTGTTGTGGCGACGCGGAGGGGCGAACATGAGTCTTTCGACGTGGGCCGACCCGTGGGCGGCCGGCAGCCTCGGCAGCAAGCCCGACGGATTTGCCGGCGGCCTGACCATGGGCATGATCGAGGCCAAGCGGGCCGACGTGCTGCGGGCGCTCCAGTTGCGGTATCGCGTCAGCGTGCCGGCCGAGCTGTCGGCCGCCGTGCGCGAGATGGAAGACCTCGACCGGCTTGACCGCTGGCTCGATACCGCTCTCACCGCTCCCTGCCTCGACACGTTCCGCATGGTGGTCGCCCGCACCGATGCCGCCCACCGGTGTTACCCGGTGACCGGTTGACTTAGAACCCGCCGTAGATGCCGACCCGCGGCGAGTAATACCCGACACCCACGCGCGGCCCGTAGTAATACGGGTTGTACACCGGCGCGACCGGCCGGGCGTAGTACTGGTAGCCGTAATTGTAGTACGGCCCGTAAGCCGCCGACCGGTAAGCGTAGCCGGCATACGGCGTGTTGTAATAGCCGTACCGGACTTGCGGTACAGCGTAGTACGGTCGTACGCCCGCGCCGTAGTAGCTGCCGTAATACGCGCCGTACGGCGGGTGCGCCTGGGCGGTGGAACCGAACAGGCCGAGCCCGACGAAAGCCGCTGCCGCGATCATGAGCTTGCGAAACATGGGACACCTCGTTTCGATCGAACTCGCCGCATCCCGGGCGACTCCGATCCCTGTTTTCTGCCCGGCATCCCTGCCCGTCAGAAGAACGGTTGGCCGACGACGGCTTGCGCCTGCCACGAACCCATCGTAAGCGTGGCGACCCCTCGAAAGGAAGGGCCGGCCGTTCACTTGTCGCACTTCGCGTGCCGGTCTATCGTCACAAAGTCGCCGTCTTACCCGGGTTGCCACATGGACGTTCTTCTCGACGGGAAAAAGCTTGCCGAGTCGATGCAATCCGAACTCGCCGAGCGCGTCGCCGCCCGGCTGAAAGCCGGGAAAACTCCCCCCGGTCTCGCGACGGTGCTGGTCGGCAGCGACCCGGCCAGCCAGGTGTACGTCCGCACGAAACGGCGCACCTGTGAAAAGCTGGGCATGACGAGCACGCATTACGACCTGCCGCCGACCGTGTCGCAGAGCGAGTTGCTAGCGCTCATTGCGAAGCTCAATGCCGACTCTTCGGTTCACGGCATCCTCGTCCAGTTGCCGCTGCCGAGCCACATCGAAGAATCGGCGGTGATCCGCGCCATCGACCCGCGGAAGGATGTCGACGCGTTCCACCCGGAGAACCTCGGTCTGCTCGCGGCGGGGCATCCACGGTTCAAGCCGTGTACGCCCGCCGGGGTCATTGAGTTGCTCGTCCGCAACGACATCGATCCCGCGGGGCAGGACGTGGTGATCGTCGGCCGGAGCAACATCGTGGGCAAGCCGCTCGCACTGTTGCTCGCGCAGAAGTGGCCGGGCGGCAACGCGACGGTGACGATCGCCCACACCCGGACCCGCGATCTCGCCGCGCACACCCGGCGGGCCGACATTGTGATCGCCGCCGCAGGTCAGGCCGGCTGCATCACGGCTGACATGGTGAAGGCTGGGGCGGTGGTCGTGGACGTCGGCACCAACCGCGGGCCGGACGGGAAACTGGTCGGCGACGTCGACTTCGCGGGAGTCGCACCGAAGGTGCGGGCGATCTCCCCGGTGCCGGGCGGCGTCGGGCCCATGACAATCACGATGCTGATGTTCAACACGCTGCTGGCCGCCGGGTGACGGCCCCGCGGTTGCATCGCCCCCGGCTTCCGGTGATAATCTAACGCGATGGATCCGAAGCTCAGTATCGCCGCCCGCATCGGGCTCAACCTCGTCGGGTTGCTCGGTGGCATTGCCGTGCTCCGACTCGGTGCGCCGATCTTCCTGCCGCTGATCTTCGCGACGTTCCTCGCCACGATCCTCTGGCCCTCGGCCGTCCGCCTCAACACCTACTACCGCTTCCCCTGGCCGATCGCCTGCACCGCGGCGGTGGGCGGACTCGTGTTCTTCAATGCAGTCGTCGTGGCCGGCGTGGTCCTCGCCGTGCCCCGCCTGCTCCAGAGCGTGCCGAACCCCAACAACCCCGACGCGCAGGTCGAGTTCTATCACAAGTTCCGCGCCCAGGTGGAGAAGATCTCGCCGGTCGCCATCAACGAGGAGACCCTTCCGGCCGACCCGAACCAGTCGCGACTGTTCCTGACGGTGAAGAAGACGCTCGACGGCGACTACCTGCTGCTCGCGCTGATGTCGGCCGTGGGCTATCTCAGCGCGTACCTCTGGCAGTTCATCCTCGTCCTGTTCATTCTCCTCTTCCTGCTCATCGAGGGGAGGATGCTGGTCAACCGGCTCGTCGCCGTGTTCGGGCCCACACGCGACGTGCAGGGCAAGGCGGCGTCCGCGCTGGCGTCGATGTCGAAGGTCGTCCGCGACTTCATCGTGTGGCGCACGGTCATCAACATCGGCCTCGCCGTCGTCGTCGGGGCTGTGTACCAGTTCCTCGGCCTCCGGCAGGCGTGGGTTTGGGCCCTCGTCACCGGCGTACTCTGCTACATCCCGTACGTCGGGCCGATTGTGGCCGCGGGGCCCGCGCTGCTCGACGCTCTGATCCACTGTCCGTCGCCGTGGTACGCGCTGGCCGTGCTGGTCTTCTACACCGGCGTGATCATCCTCGAGGGCTACGTGATCGTGCCGCTGCTCATGGGCCGGCACATGGACCTGAACGCCACCACGGTGATGCTCGCGTGCCTGTTCTGGGAACTCGTCTGGGGCGTGCCCGGGCTGTTTCTGGCGATGCCGCTCATGGGTGCGATCAAATCGGTGTGCGAGCACGTGCCCGGGTGGGAGCCGTGGGCCAACTTGATGAGCGCGAAGGAAGACCCGGCCCACCCACGCCCCCGGCCGCACTCGACGGCCGACCTCACCCTCGTCATGCGCAAGTCCTGACCGCGGAACTCCGAATATGGCCCGACATGTTTCCGTCCTGCCGGCCGAGGTGATCGAGTTGCTCGACCCCCGGCCCGGGCAGGTGTTCGTCGACGGCACGCTCGGCGCGGGCGGCCACGCCCGGCTGATTGCCGAGCGGGTCGGGCCCACCGGCCGGGTCATCGCGCTCGACCACGATCCCGCGATGATCGTGCTGGCCGGGCAGAATCTGGCCGGCCTGCCGGTGACGGCGCACCATGCCGGGTTCGATCAGCTCCGCGAAGTTCTCGATTCTCTCCAGATTGCCGAGGTTGACGGAGTGCTGGCGGATCTGGGCATCTGCTCGGATCAGCTCGACGACCCCGCCCGCGGATTCACCTTCCAGAACGACGGGCCGTTGGATATGAGGCTCGATCCGACGCGGGGCGTGCCGGCCTCCCGGCTGGTGGCCACGCTGCCCGAGCGGGAACTCGCCGACCTGATCTACCGGTTCGGCGAAGAGCGGCACAGCCGGCGGATCGCCCGGCGGATCGTCGAGCGGCGCGAGCGGGCACCGATCACCACGACGGCCGAGCTGGCCGACCTGGTGCGGTCGTGCGTGCCGCGGGGCCGGGAGCGGATCGACCCGGCAACTCGGACGTTTCAGGCGATGCGGATCGCGGTCAACGAAGAACTGACCGCGCTCGACATGTTCCTGAAGCTACTTCCCGCGTGCATCAAGTTGGGCGGTCGGGCCGCTGTGATCAGCTTTCATTCGCTCGAAGACCGGGCGGTGAAGCAGGCGTTCCGCGACCGGGCGGTCTGGCGACCGCTGACGAAGAAGCCCGTGACCGCGGGCGAGGACGAGACGCGGGACAACCCGCGGGCCCGCAGCGCAAAGCTCCGCGTGGCCGAGCGAATCGCAGGAGGCGACCCATGATTCGGGAAACGAAAGTCGGCATGGTGGTGGCGGGGTCGTTCCTCAGCCTGGCCGGGGGCGTGCTCGGCCTGCGGATGCAGCAGGGGGAAGGCGTCCTCGCACCGCAGAACCCGCCTGCGGCCGTCGCGGCCAACACGAACATCGATCCGCCGGCGAATCCCGCGAAAGAACAGGCCGTCGTGCCGCCGCCGGGCGCTCTGGTTCAGGAGAGCAAGCCGGTCGCCCCGGCGCCCGTTATCGAAACTCCCAAAGACATTGCGCCGCCACCGCCCGCGCCGACTCCGGTGGTCGAGACGCCCAAGCCGACGACTCCGGAAGTCGTGCCGCTACCGACCAATTCCCCGCTCATGGACAACAAGCCGGCCGACGATAAGGCCGCGGTGCCGGTGCCCCTCGTTCCGGCTCCGGTTGTGCCCGCGCCGGTCGTACCTGCGCCCGTACCGGTCCCTCTGCCCGCCGCGGGCGACGGCCCCAAGCCGGTCGATGCGCCCAAGTCGGATGCGTTCCAGTTCCCGCCCGCACCGCCCGCGGGGAATGATCCGAAGGTGGAGGAGAAGCCGAAGCCGGTCGATGCCCCGCCGCCGGTCGAGTTCAAGCCGGCCGAAACCCCGAAGCCGGCGGACACGCCGATGACGGAAACGAAAGCGGTCGAGCCGCCACCGATGGTGCCGACGCCGACTCCGACTCCCGCGCCAGTTGTCCCGCCCCCGGCTCCTGCCGTTGAGCCGGCGAAGGTGCCGGAGCCGGTCAAGGCGGTCGAGCCGCCGCCGCCCGGGACGGCCGCGCTGATGAACGACACGTCCGCTCCCCGGCCGCTGCCCGACGCTTTCCAGCCGGCCGCGGTGAAGCCCACGCCGAAGCCGCCGCAACAGTCGGAGAGCTTCCTGGAAGAAGAGTACCGCATTGCCGCGGGCGACACGTTCGCGACGATTAGCCGGCGGTTCTACTACACGGACAAGTATGCCGACGCGCTCCGGCAATACAACCGCGACTACCCGATCGCCTCGGCCGGGCTGCGCCAGGACCCGCCGCGGCTCACGCCGGGCACGCAGGTCTGGATCCCGCCGGCCCGCGTCCTCGATCGCCGCTATGGCAAGGACGAGGCGAAAGCCACGGCCACGCCGACTGCGACGACCGGTGGTTCGCCGAACTGGACGCCTTCACCCGTGCGCCCGGCCTCGACGGGTACGAAGACCTACCGCGTGAAAGAAGGCGGCGAAAGCCTGACGGAGATCGCGCGGAAGTACCTGGGCCGGCCGCAATCTTGGGGCGAGGTGTACCAGTTGAACCCGCAACTGGCCCAGAACCCGACGCTACCCATCCCGGCGGGCACGCTGCTGAAACTCCCGGCCGAGGCGCGGGTGGACTGAGTCCGCTCGAAGTAAAGTCGCAAGAGCCCCGCACGAAGTAAGGGGCGGTCGGAATGGCCCCTTACTTCGTGCGGGGCTCTTGCATTGCGTTCACCGCTTTTTTCAGTTCATCCCATTCGTGCGGCAGCACCGAGCGCAGATCCAGCAGGAGTTCGCCGTTGTGGATGCGGGCCATCACCGGCGGGTCGCCGTTGCGCAATCGTGCGGCCAGCTCTTCCGCGGGGCCGGGGATCGTGACGACGACGGTCGGGATCGACTCGTCCGGGCAGGAGCCGCCGCCGACGAACGTCGTGTCGTCGCGGGCGACGCCACCCACCGCCGATGCCAGTTCTTGGGCCCGTTGCCGCAGGTCATCCATCGATTGATCGAGAAGTTGCAATACGGAAATCTGTCGCCAATCGCCCCGGCGGTACAGCGTCAGGGTGGCGGCCAGGGCCGCGAGCGTCAGCTTGCACGGGCGAGTGGCCCGGTAGAACGGGTCACGGGCGATTCGGTCGATCAGCGATTTCTTCCCGGCGATGATACCAGCCTGCGGGCCGCCGAGCAATTTGTCCGCGCTGAACAGGACCACATCCGCCCCGGCCGCCAGTGACGCGGCGGCCAGCGGTTCATCGGTCATGCCCCATTGAGAATAATCGACCAGCGCGCCAGAGCCGATGTCGTCGATTACCGGCAACCCTTCCCGCCGGCCCAGCGCAATCAAATCCGCCAGCGCGGGGGAGGCCGTGAAGCCGCGGATGCGGAAGTTGCTCTGGTGGACGCGGAGCAGCAGTGCGGACTGCGCCCCGATGGCCTTCTCGTAGTCTGCTATGCGGGTGATGTTGGTCGTGCCCACTTCGCGGAGCGTTGCCCCGCTGGCGGCCATGATGTCGGGGATTCGGAAGCCGCCGCCGATCTCGACGAGTTCGCCGCGGGCGACGATGACCTCGCGGCCGGCCGCCAGGGCCCGCAGCGTCAGCACCGTGGCCGCGGCACAGTTGTTCACGACGACCGCCGACTCCGCGCCCAGCAGAGCGCAGATGTCGTCCTTCACGGCATCGTTGCGGTGCGAGCGTTTCCCTGTCGTCAGGTCGAGTTCGAGATTTACGTAACCGCGGGCCGCTTCGGTGACGGCCCGCACGGCCTCGTCGGCGAGCGGGGCGCGACCGAGATTGGTGTGGATAAGGACCCCGGTCGCGTTGATGACTGTCCGCAACCGGTGCCGGGCCGCGAGCCGGGCGAGGCATTGCGGTACGATTGTCGCCAAATCGAACGGTGTACCGGCCCGCAATGCCGTTCGGGCGTCGTCGAGAACGCCGCGGACAACCTCAGCGACGGCCGGCTGCCCGATTCGGGTGATCGCCGATGCCAACGCGGCATCGGCCAGGAGCAGATGCACGGCCGGGAGTCGTCGCAGGTCGGCGTCGGCCATGCCGGGAATTCTCCGGGTTACTTCTTGAGCAGGTCGGCCAGGGCCGGCCCCAGTTCCGGAAACTGGAACTGGTAGCCCAGCGCGAGCGCCTTGGCCGGATGGACCCGCTGACCGGTGGTGATCACCTCGGCCACCTCGCCGAGCAGCAGTCGCAATGCCATCGCCGGCGCGGGAGCGAACGCCGGCCGGCCGAGCGCCCTGCCGAACTCCTTCGCAAACTGCTTGTTCGTCACCGGCTTCGGCGCGGTGGCGTTGATCGGGCCGGTCGCTTCGGGGTGATCGAGCGCGAGCAGGAGGATGCCGACTTCGTCGGCATAGTGGATCCAGCTCCAGAACTGCTTGCCCCAGTCGGCCGGGTTCAGGGCCATGCCGACCGGCCCGCCGAGTCCGAGTTTGAACGGCAGCATCAGTGTCTGGAGCGCGCCGCCCCGGGGGTCGTGCACGATGCCCGTGCGGATCATGGTGACGCGAATGCCGTGCGCCTCGGCGGCCCGGGCGGCGTCTTCCCACTCCACGCACACCTTCGCCATGAAGTCGGTGCCGGGGGCGGAGTTTTCATTCAACTCGTCCGCGTCGCGAGGGCCGTAGTAGCCGATGGCCGAGCCATTGACGAGGATCTTCGGACCGCCCTTGGCCATCGCCTCGACGACATGGGCGGTGCTCTTCAGCCGGCTTTCGCGGATGTCCGCCTTCACCGCGTCGTTCCAGCGCTTCGCGAACAGGTTGGTGCCGGCCAGGTTGACGACGGCGTCGTGCTCGGCGACTTTCGCCTGCCAGTCGCCGGCCACGGTCGGGTCGCCGACGACGGTCTCCACGTCCTGCCCGACGCGTTCCCAGGCGTTGGCCTGCCGGCTCAGGACGGTGACGGAGTCGCCGCGGGCAATGAGCCGCCGAATGAGCCGGGCGCCGATCAGGCCGGTCCCGCCGGTCAGAAATACACGCATCGTCTGGCTGCCTCGCAGGTTCGGGGGATGCAGAGATGTTAGGCAGCCGGCCGGGCCGGGTCCAAGAGCCCGGGGCAGTTGGGGTTGTTTCCGCGGGCCGGTGGGGGTATGCCCGCTCCGGATTCGTGGAACGTTACGGAGGTGGTCGGATGTTCTCGACGTTGCGAAAGAGCTGGGCGTGGGGTTTGCTGGGCGCGGCCGGGTTCGTGGCCGGGCGTCTCTCGGGCGTATCGTTCCTCCATGCCGCCGACCCCGTTCCCGCCGCCTCGCCGGCCCAGCCCGCAGCCAAGGCCGACTCGCGGTATGTGGCTTACCTCAACGGCGGCCGGGTGCCGATCACCCGCGAAGAACTCGGCGAATACCTTATCGCCCGCTACGGCCAAGAGAAGGTCGAGCTTCTGGTCAACAAGGTCATCATCGACACTGCCTGCAAGGAAAAGGGCATCGAAGTCAGCGATGCCGAGATCGAGGCCGCCCTGGCGGACGATCTCAAGGGCATCAACGTCAACCGGCAACAGTTTGTCGACAACGTTCTGAAGCAGTACGGCAAGACGCTTTACGAGTGGAAGTACGACGTGCTCAAGCCGCGTCTTCAGCTCTCGAAACTCTGCAAGTTGAACCTCGCCGTGAGCGAGGAAGAAATCCGCCAGGCGTTCGAGGCCCAGTTCGGCCCGAAGGTCGAGGGCCGGATCATCATCTGGCCGAAAGAACAGACCTCCGTCGCCCTGAAGTGCTACGAAGAGATCCGCACGAGCGCGGATAAGTTCGAGGAGCAGGCCCGCCAGCAGGCCAACCCGACGCTCGCGTCCGTGGGCGGCCGGATCAAGCCGATCGGCAAAGGCAGCGGCACCCACCCGGAGCTGGAGAAGGAAGTCTTCAAGCTCAAGGAAGGCCAGATCACCACGCTGATCACGACCAACGAAGGCATCGTCTGCTTCCGCTGCGACCGCCACGTCCCGGCCGACGAGAACGTGAAACTCGACAGCCAGCGTGAAGCGCTGAGCCGGTGGGTCCTGGACCGCAAGCTGAATGCCGAGATTCCGAAACAGTTCAAGACACTCCGCGACGCCGCCGGCCCGGTGGTGCTGCTGAAGCGGCCGGAAACCCGCGAAGACCTCGAGCGCAACACCCAAACGCTGCTCCAGGCCGGGGCCACCGAGCCCAAGAAGAAGTAACCCGCCCGGCAAACCGAAAACCCGAACAACGACCTGCGAAAGCAGGTCGTTGCTTCGTTTACCCGTCACCCCGTCACCCCGTCACCCCGTCACCCCGTCACCCCGTCACCCCGTCACCCCGTCACCCCGTCACC
>JAIBBI010000098.1 GCA_019694755.1 Gemmataceae bacterium | reverse complement strand
GTTCGAGCATCTTCCATCGGCTCACTTCCTCGTAGCCCTGCGGCGTCAGCTTCGCGAACAGCAGGTGGCCTGTCTCGGTGAACAAGATGAAGCGGTCGCCGTTGCGGACGAGGAACGACGTACCGTGCGGAGCCTTCTTTCCCGTCACGGCCGCGAAGTTCTCCCACAGGCGGTCGCCCGAGGGCAGCCGGACCGCCCGCAGCGCGCCGGGCATGCAGTCGACGCCGTACATGATGTCGCCGACGACCACCGGCGTGCTGTTGGCCGGGTACATGGCGTTGTCCTTCTTCCCCTTCCAGGCCAACTCGGCGGCCGGGCGGTCGCTGGCGAGTTTGATCAGTACGCCCTCTTCGCCGATGCCGCCGGCAAACAGGTACTCACCGGATTGCCGGGGCGCCATGATCGACATGGCGTATTTCGGGGCGCACGGAATGCTCCAATGCTGCTTGCCGGTCGCGGGGTCAAGCGAGCAGACGGCATCGCTGTGCCAGTAGATGAGTTGCTTCGTGCCGCCCGCAGAGATCATCGTGGGCGGGCAGTAGCCCGGTTCCTTCGCGGAGAGGGCCCGCCAGATTTCCTTGCCGGTGTTTTTGTCGAAGCAGACGGCGATGCTGCCGTCGCCGCCGACGAGGCAGTGCAGGCGATCGCCATCGACGAGTGGATGGCCGCAGAAGCCCCAGAGCGGGGCTTCGCATTTGTAATCCTTCTTCAGTTCACGGGCCCAGCGCACCTTGCCGGTGTTGGCGTCGAGGCAGCAGAGATTCCCCTCAGCGCCGAGGGTATAGACGCGGTCGCCGTCGACCGTAGGCGTGCAGCGCGGGCCGCCCGGGTAGCTGATCTTGTACTTGCATGGATACTCGTGGGTCCAAAGCACCTTTCCCGACTTGGAGTCCATGCACAGGACGCGCTCGGTGCCGTCGACATCGTTCTTTTTGGTCGGAGCGGCTTCGGTGTCCCCGGACTTCACGACGTAGTCGGTGACGTAAACCTTTCCGCCGGCAACGGCCGGCCCGGCGTAGCCGAGTTGAACCGGCGCACGCCAGAGGACTTTGGGCCCAGCTTCCGGAAGCTTGGCCAAAAGGCTGGTCTCGGCCCAGACCCCGTCGCGGTTCGGGCCCATCCACTGGGGCCAGTCGTCGCCACGGGCGGGCAAGGCGGCAAACAGAAGAGCGATCAATCCGTATCGCATGACATTGCTCCGGGGTTACTACGGGATCGGGCTGCAACGCCCGCCCGATGAACCGGCGGGAGATGCAGATTTTACATTATCCACCTTACCTGTTTTATGAGCGCAACTGGCAGAGACGGGAGAACCGACAGGGACGGCGCAATTTCGCTGAACCCGATGGTAAGGAATGCCGATTACAGCAGTGATCGCGGAGTTTCCGCGCTGACCGGGCCGGGGGGAAACGGCCTGGCGGTTGGCCCATGCGTTACCTTGAGGGGGATTTGGAAATGCGCCGGCAGATCGCACTGGCCTTGGGAGGGTGCTTGGCCGCGGCGGCCGTCGGCCTCGCCCAGCAGGGAGTAGCACCCGTCGTGCTGCCCGTCCCGGCTCCACAATATCAGTCACCCTTTGCCGTGACCGGCTCGCGGGTCGAAACCGCCCCGGCGATGCTGCCCCCGGCCACAGTGACCGCGCCGGCCGTGCAATACGCTCCGGTGCAGCCGGTCCAGACGTATTCGGTGCCCGCGAATCAGCCCGTCGTGATGGCGGCCCCAAGCAACGTCCCGATGATGGAAGCTCCCGTCGCCGTCCAGGGCACGCCGATCTCGGTGAGCCAGCCCGTGGTGGTGACGCCGCAGGCGCCGGTCATGGCCGTGGCCCCGGCCGGTACAAACAACGTCCAGTACATCGCCGTGCAGCCCGTGCCCGCGCCGCCGCGAGCGCCGGCGGTCCCGGCGCGGCCGGCCGTTCCCGCGGTCACTCAGCCCGCGACGCCGGCCCAGCCCGCGCAGCCGGCGGTGGCACCGAACGCGAACACGACGGCCAACACCGTCGTCCCGCCTCAGTCGCTACCGAACGGTCTTGGCTGTGCGCCCGGCTCGCCGTGTGCGTCGGCCTGTGAGCCCTGCAAGACGCCGTGCTGCCAGGTTTGCGGCCCGACCGGCCGGTTTTGGGTCTCGGGCGAATACCTGCTGTGGTGGACCCGTGGCAACACCGTCCCGCCGCTCGTCACCACGAGCGCGGCCGGCACGCCTCGCGATCAGGCCGGCGTCCTCGGCCAGCCGACCACCATGGTCGTGTACGGCGGCGACAGCATCAACGACGACATCCGCTCGGGCTTCCGCCTCCGGTTCGGCGGCTGGCTCGACTGCTGCCAGACCTCCGGCCTCGAAGGCAGCTACTTCTTCCTCGGCGACTCGAACGACAGCTTCCAGAGCGCGTGCACTCCTACCAGCGTCGTCTCCCGTCCGTTCACGAACACGGGCAACGGCGCGCAGGACGCCCAGCTCGTCTGCTTCCCGAACGTTGTCACCGGTAGCGTTTCGGTCGACGCCAACAGCAGCTTCCAGGGCTTCGATGTCAACTACCGCAAGAACCTCTGCTGCGACTGCTGTTACCGTACCGACTGGTTGCTCGGCTTCCGCTATCTTCGGGTCGACGACGACCTGACGATCCGCGAAGACCTGACCGTCGTCGGCCAGGATCCGAACTTGAACAACCTGCCGGTCGGCACCCGCTACCAGATTACCGACTCGTTCCAGACGCGCAACGAGTTTTACGGGCCTCAGATCGGCCTGACCGGCGAACGCCGGTGGGGTGCGGCCTTCGTCAACTGGCGGGGCCTCATCGCCTTCGGCACCAACCACAAGGAAGTGACGATCAACGGCTCGACGACGATCACCCAGCCGGGCGGCGCGCCGACCACCTACCTGGGCGGCCTGCTGGCGCTGCCGACCAACAGCGGCCGGTACATCAAGAACGACTTCGCGGTCGTCCCGGAAATCGGCCTGAACGCCGGCTACCAGGTCACCGAACACGCCCGGGTCTTCGTCGGCTACTCGTTCATCTACTGGAGCAACGTGACCCGGACCGGCGACGTGATCGACACCACCGTCAACACGTCGCAACTGCCCCCGGGCATGCTCGTCGGCCCGGCCCGCCCGGCCTTCCAGTGGCGCGACAGCGACTTCTGGGCTCAGGGCATTTCGTTTGGTGCGGAACTCCGCTACTAATCGCCAGCCTACAAAAGAACTCGGGCCGGGCGGGGATCACCCCGCCCGGCCTTTTCTGTTGGAATCGCCTGTGCGGTCGTGGTAGGCTGTCGGGATACGTCCGGAGCCAGCCCCATGCCCGATCCGAAACGGGAGCCGATGCTCCCACCGCCTCCTGCGTACATCGGAGAGTCCGCATCCGACGAGACCGATCTCGGCGAGGATGCGATGTTGCGGATGATCGTCCCAGTGGGGCGATCGGGCTGGGCCATCGCGGCGGGTTATCTCGGTCTGATATCGGTGCTGGTCATTCCCGCGCCGTTCGCGGTCATCACCGGCATCCTCGCCGTTCGTGAAATTCAGCGCGACCCGAAGAAGCACGGCATGGGCCGGGCGATCTTCGGGCTGGTCATGGGCGGCCTTTTTTCCGTCTTCTTGGCGCTCATGATCGTTGTCGGAGTCGTCGAAGCCTTGCGGAAGCGCTGACGGCTAGTTCAGGTGGTACGGGCTGTCGACGATGTCCTCGTGGCGGATCTCGTCGACGGGCTCCTTCTTGCCCACGCCGCGGTACAGCCGGTTCGGCCCGTTGAAGACGAGGCCAGGCACGTCGCCGACGCACTTGTACGCGTGGACGACGCCGACGGGGACGATCACCGCCATCGGCTGGTCGTCGCCGACGAGTTTCACTTCCATGTTGCGATAGGTCTTCGAGTCGGGCCGGTTGTCCCAGACGTACATCTTGAAGTTCGACGGGCCGAAGAAGGCGAAGTAGTCGGTCTGATCGACGTGCTCGTGCGGGCCGCGGGCGACGCCCGGCTGCGTGACCGATGCGTAGGCCATGACGGGGTGAAACTCCTTCGCCAGCTCGTCGTGTCGGAACAATTCGCAGAGCCAGCCGCGGGCGTCGTGAAACTTCGAAAGCGGCTTCCAGATCACACCGTCGATCGGACCGGGGGTGAACATCGTGTCGTCCTCAAGTTCGGATTCCGTCGGGAATAGTACAACGGGCGGCGGGCGATTGCCAAGTTCGGTTCAGGCCTCGCCGAAGAGGCTGGGGCCGGCGGGTTTGCGCTCGGGCGGGGCGGCCCGGCGCGGGCGGGCGGGGATTTTCGGCCGCTTGCCGGCGTTCAGCTTGTGGTGGGATTCCAATTCGTCGAGCACTGTCCTTGCCCGGTCGAGCACGGCCGCCGGGACGCCCGCGAGGCGGGCGACGTGAATCCCGTAGCTCTTCGTCGCGCTGCCCGGAGCGACCCGGTGGACGAATACAATCGAGCCTGCATCCTCTATCACCTGCACGGTGTAATTCCGCAACTCGGGCAGCGTCTCGGAAAGCTGCGCGAGCTCGTGGTAGTGCGTGGCGAAGAGCGTCCGGCACTGGGCCACGTCGTGGAGATATTCGGCAATCGACCAGGCGAGCGAGACGCCGTCGTAGGTGCTAGTGCCCCGCCCGATCTCGTCGAGGATGACGAGGCTGCGCGGCGTCGCGTTGTTCAGGATGTTGGCGGCTTCGACCATTTCGACCATGAAGGTCGATTGGCCGCGGTTCAGCTCGTCGGCCGCCCCGACCCGTGTGAAGATGCGGTCGGCAATCCCCACGGTCGCAGACTCGGCGGGGACGAAACTGCCGGACTGTGCGAGCAGCGTGAGCAGAGCCACCTGGCGGATGAAGATCGACTTTCCCGCCATGTTCGGCCCGGTGATCAGCCAGAGCCGGCCGGCGTCGCTGCCGATATCGACATCGTTCGGTACGAACGTCCCGGGGGGCAGCGACTGATCGAGGACCGGATGCCGGCCCTGCTTGATCGCCAGAGTGGGCTCGTCGACCATCGTCGGCCGTTCGTACCCGCGCTCGGCGGCCAGCGCGGCCAACCCGGCGAGCACGTCGAGTGCGGCCAAGGCATCGGCCGTGGCACGCAGTGAAGAAGCAGCGGCAGCCACACGGTCACGCAGGCCCACGAACAGCTCGAACTCCAGCCCGCGGATCTTCTCCTCCGCGCCGAGGACTTTCTCCTCGTACTCCTTGAGTTCGGGCGTCACGTACCGCTCGGCGTTCTTCAGTGTCTGTTTGCGGACGTAGTCGGCGGGGACCCGGCCGGCGTTGGCGTGGGTCACTTCGATGTAATAACCGAAGACCTGGTTGTACCCGACCTTCAGGCTGGCGATTCCCGAGCGGGCGACCTCGTCGGCCTGGTAGCGGGCGATCCAGGATTTGCCGTCGCGGGCGATCGAGCGCAGCTCATCGAGCCGGGCGTCGAAGCCGTCGCGGATCACGCCGCCGTCCTTGGGGTTGAAGGGCGGCGAATCGGCGATGCCGCGGTCGAGTTCGGCCTTCAGCTCCGGCAGCGGGTCAATGCAATCGCCCAGGGAGGGCAGGACCCCGTGCGGCCGATCGGCCAGGGCGGCCCGCAGCGCGGGCAGCGTACCGAGCGTCTGGGCCACGAGTGCGAGGTCTTTCGGAGTCGCCCGCCCCGCGCTGGCCCGGGCGGTGAGCCGGTGCAGGTCGGCGACGGATTCGAGGAGTACCCGCAAGTCGTTGCGCCAGCCGTGATTGTTGAGCAGCGCTTCGACCGCGTCGTGCCGGGCGGCAATGGCTTCGCGGTCGGTGAGCGGTTGCAGCAGCCACTCGTGGAGCAGCCTCGCGCCCATGGCCGTGGTCGTCCGATCGATGGCGTGGAGCAGCGATCCTTCGCGGCCGCCGTCGCGCAAGGTTCGCGTCAGCTCCAGACTCCGGCGCGTGACTTCATCGAGCGCGAGATACGACTCGGGGACGTGCGGCCGGGGCGGCTGCAGGTGGCCGAGGTTGCTGCGGAATGTCTCGTTGAGATATGCCACCAGCGAGCCGGCCGCGCTGACGGCCGGCTGATCATCGTCGAATCCCAGCCCGGCCGTGGTACCGAGGCGGAACTGAGCCAATAGCGTCTTGCGGGCGGTGACCGGGTCGAATGTCCAGTCGGGGCGGGGGGATACCGTGCGCGACGCGACGAGGAACGGAGCGACCGCTTCGCGGTCGGACTCGGCATGCAGGCACTCGGCCGGGCTCAGCCGGGCGACTTCGTCAGCGAGGCGGTCGGAGGGTATGTCGGCGGCGCAGAACGAGCCGGCCGAGAGGTCGACCCAGGCCAGACCGCACACGTTCCCCCGTCGGACGACCGCGGCCAGGAAGTTCGGGGCGGCCGGGTCGAGCAATTCGTCTTCTGTTACGGTGCCGGCCGTCACCACGCGGGTGACTTCGCGCTTCACCAGCCCCTTGGCCTGGGCGGCATCTTCGACCTGATCGCACACGGCCACGCGATACCCGCGCGACAGCAGCTTTTTCAGGTACATCTCGAGCTGATGATGGGGGAATCCGGCCATCGCGATCTGCTTGTCGCGGCTGGTCAGGGTCAGGCCGAGCTCCCTGGCGGCCAGGCTGGCGTCCTCGCCGAACAGCTCGAAGAAGTCGCCCATGCGGAAGAGCAGGAGCATGCCGGGATACGCCTCCTTGGCCTCCCGGTACTGCTTCATCATCGGAGTTTCGGTCGTGGACATTCTCTCTCGGCCGACACGGGGACGGAATATGAGCGCACCGGCGCGAAGTCCGGGACAGTTACCTTAGTGAGAATGGGATATCTGCGAGGGGTCGCCGCTACTTCTTGATCTTGGACATCTGTACGGCCCGACCCGCGTCGGAATACTCGACGTGGTTCATGTAGTGCCGCATGAGGAGCAGGCCCCGGCCGCAGGGCCGCTCAAGATTTTCGGGCGCGGTGGGGTCGGGAACTTCTTCCGGGTTAAAGCCCGGGCCTTCGTCGACAATGCAAACGTCAAACCGCTCGGTCGAAACGGCATAGCGGACGTGAACTTTCTTCTCGGGGTCGAGCCCGTTGCCGTGCTTGATAGCGTTGACGAGCGCTTCTTCGAGCGCGAGTTTGACGGCGAACACGTCGCGCTCGCCGAATGCGGCGGCAGTTAGGGCGGCCTCGATTTCAGCCTGAACGTGCCGCGCCTCGGCCAGGTCGCTGGCGAAACTGAGGACACGGGTGTTCGGCTGGCTCGAAGACATCGCCGGTGCAACAAGGGTCGGGGGTGGGGCCGCCCCGCGATCAGATCGCGGGGCCGGGAAACCGCGATCAGAATGCCTGCAGGCCGTCCTGCTCGTCCTTGGCGATCTTGAAGACCTTGTTCAGCTTGGTGATTTCGAACACCTCGTAGATGTTCGCGTCGATGTTGCAGAGGACGAGTTTGCCGCCGACCTCGTTGAGTTTGCGGTTCAGCACGATGAGCTTGCCGAGAGCCGCGCTCGAGAGGAACTCGACATTGGCGAAGTTGAGAAGGATCTTGTTCCTGCCGAGCTCCTCGACGAGGCTGAGGAGTTGCTCGCCGATCACCTGGATGTTTTGATCGTCGAGGATCTTCTTGTCGAGAAAGTTGACAACGGTAATGTCGCCGATGTCTTCGACTTCGAGGCGACGGCGGCGCGGCGGTTGCGGCGTCATGAATAGCGGCTCCACGGAGCGGCGAGTGGCCGGCGGTCGGCAATCTCCCCGCGAATTACCTTACTATACATCGCCCGATGTAAGGAAGGAAGGGGCGGGCCGACGGTTCCCGGCTTCCGGATGTCCGAATTATTTGGCGCAGAGGGATTTTATGTTCTAATGTCTCAGTAAGGGATTTACCGTCCCGCAGAACTATGCGCAATCCTGTGCAAAATCTCGAAGGATCCGGCCCGGCGGACTCGGCCGACCCTCCCCTGACGGAGGCGGTAGCGCTCGTCAACTTCGAGGTCGCGCCGCCGGCCGAGCCGGGCCAGCCGAAACCGCAGCTCCCCGAGCCCGGCGAAGAGTTCGTCGGCTTTGAACTCGTCGACAACCTGGGGCGGGGCGCGTTCGGCCGGGTGTACCTGGCCCGGCAGGTGTCGCTCGCCTCGCGGCTCGTCGCATTGAAAATCTCCTCCGACATCTTCGACGAAACGCAGACGCTGGCGGAACTCCAGCACACCAACATTGTGCCGATCTACTCCGCGCACCGTGCGGGTCGGCTCCAGGCCGTCTGCATGCCGTACTTCGGCGCGACCACGCTCGCCGACGTGTTCATCGACCTTCAGCGGCACGCCTCGCTGCCGACCTCCGGCCGGCATTTCGTCAGCACGCTTGAGCTGCGCCGGGGCTCCACCCGGCACGACGGATCGTCGCACAGCAATTCGGCAGAAGGGAGCGGGCAACATCGCCCGCTTCCGCAATCGGCCGAACTGCCGGCCGGCGCGAAGCCGACGTTCGAACTGCTCAGCGGCTTCACGTTCGTCGAGGCCGTGCTATGGCTCGGAGGCCGACTCGCCGACGGGTTGGCCCACGCTCACGATCGCGGCGTGGTTCATCGCGACCTCAAGCCGGCCAACGTTTTGCTGGCCGACGACGGCCGGCCGATGATCCTCGACTTCAACCTCGCAGGCCGGGCCAACGAATCGCTCCGCGGCCGGGGCGGCACCGTTCCGTACATGGCGCCGGAGCAACTCCGCAATTGCAGCAGCGAGCGACAGGAGCCGATCGACGGCCGGGCGGATATTTACGCCCTCGGCCTGATCCTGTACGAACTCCTGGCTGGCAGGCCGGCGTATCCCCGACGCTCGGGCAAAGCCTCCGACGTCGCGGCCGAGATGATCGCCGACCGCCGGCTCGTGCCCGCGCCGATCCGGAAGTTCAACCATGCCGTGACGCCGGCTGTGGAAGCGATCGTCCGGAAATGCCTGGCGTTCGATCCCGACCAGCGGTATCGGTCGGCCCGGGCGTTGCAGGAGGACCTCGATCATCAACTGGCCCACGAGCCGCTAAGGCACATTCCCGAGCCGTCGTGGCGCGAGCGACTCGGGAAGTGGTCGCTGCGGCATCCGCGATTGTCGTCGAGCGGGTCGATTGCCGCGCTGGCCGGGCTGGTCGTGATGTTGATGGGTTATGCCATCTACCACCACCGCGCCGACGCGGATCGACAGCAGGCGATCGCCAACACCCGTGCCGCGGAACTGGAATTGATCACTCTGCTCCGCGACACTGAGCAGGTGCGGACCGACCTGATCCGCGCCCCCGAAGGCGACATGCAGACCGCGGCCGAGTCCGCCGCGCGGTCCGCGCTCGCCCGGTACGGATTGCCGCACAACTCCAACTGGACTGCCCAACCGCTCGTCGCCGCACTCGCCGCCCCGGATATCGGGCGGCTGCGCGAACGGTTGGGCGAGTTGTTGTTCCTCGTCGCCCAGTCCGGGATCGATCATGTCGGACTGGGCCCGGCCCGCCCGGAATCTGTGAAAGACCTAGTGCGGCTCAGCGACGCGGCGGCTGCCGTCACCGGCGAGCGATCGCGAGGCTGGTGGCTCCAAAGGGCGCGTATCCTGCAGGTCGCCGGCGATCAGCCCGGAGTAATCGCAGCCCGTGCTTCCGCGCAAGTGGCCCCGGCCGACTCACTCACGGACCAGTATCTGGTCGCCGTCGAACATTACCAGTCCGGGAGGTTCGGCGAAGCGATCAACCTCCTTGAACGTCTGAGCCGGTCGTCGCCGCAGGATTTCGGCGTCTGGCACCTGCTCGGCGTCTGTTACTACAAATTGCAGCGCGACGAGGAAGCCGGTGCGTGCTTCAACGCTTGCGTGGGCCTGAGCCCGAAGAACTACCGGCCCTACGCCAACCGCGGGTTTGCGTATTTCCGGCAGAACAAGCGGGAGGCGGCCGCCGCGGACTTCGAGACCGCGATGCAACTCGGCGACACCAACCCGGACGTGGTCTTCCGGCGGGCCCAATGTCTGGTCACGTTGCGGAAGACGAAAGAAGCCGACCAGCTTCTCTCGCAACTTGTCGACGAAGGCAAGTATCGGCAGCGTGCGTTGCTCGCCCGCGCTGAGACTCGTCGGCGAGCCGGCAACAAGGCCGGGGCAGACGCAGACCGTCAGGCGGGATTGGCTCTCAAGCCGACGACAGCCGCGGATTTCAACGCCCGCGGTCGGGCACGGCGTGACACCGACGCCGAAGCCGCGCTTCTCGACTTTCAGCGAGCGGAACAGCTGAACCCGTGGTTCACAAGCGCGCTGCAGAATCAGGCCGATGTCCTGGCCAATATTCTGAACCGGCCCGAGGAATCGCTTCAGGCGCTGGAGCGATTGCTGGCACGCTCGCCCGACCAGCCGCAGGCTCTCGCGGGCCGGGCGGTTATGTTGGCCCGGTTGAACCGGATCGATGAAGCCGTCCGCGACGCCAAAGTCGTCCTTGCCAGGTTCGATCAGCCCCTGTTGCGATACCAGGTGGCGGGGGTTTACGCCCTTTCGGCCGACCGGCCTGGGCACCTGAAAGAAGCTATCCGCCTGTTGAATTCGGCCATCCGCCAGAAGGCGAACCTGGCCGAACAACTGATTAGTGACCCGGAATTGCGCCCGATCCACGGCCGCCCCGAATTCAAGAAACTGCTGGAGGGCACGGCTGCCCTCCGGATACAGGACTGAAGGCAGGAGCCTCTTGGGACCTCGCCCCCGAGGCATTCAACATGACGCGATCGAAACTGAATGTTCAGCGGCTTGAGACGCGTGACGTCCCGGCGCAATTCGGCGTGCCATGGGCCGACAGCCAGATTACCTTGAGCTTTGCCCCGGACGGCACCAACGTCGATGGTGCGCCGAGTGAATTGTCGAGCATGATGGCGACGGGCGGGGTTCCCGAGGCGACTTGGAAAACCGAGGTGTTGCGTGCCGCCGAGACCTGGCTCCAGGTGACCGGCATCAACGTGGGAGTTGTCGCAGACAGCGGCCTATCGATTGGCGTGGCCGGTCAGCCCCAGGGTGACAAACGCTTCGGCGACATCCGGATTTCCGCCCGCCCCTTGTCGCCGGAGGTCGTTGCAATCACCGTCCCGCCCGGACCTGCCTCCGGGACCCGGGCCGGCGATATCATCGTCAACAGCGCGAAGAGATTCAATGTCGGCGGCGGACTTGCCACCTACGACTTCTATTCCGTCATGCTCCAGGAAATGGGGCACGCGCTCGGTCTCGGCAACAGTACGAACACGTCGTCGCCGATGTACGAGATGTATCAGGGCGTGCGCTCCGGAATCACCAGTGCCGACAGTTCCAACATCGTCGCCCTGTACGGGGCCCGGTCGGCCGACTCGTTCGACGCTGTGGCCGGCAACGGCAATATGTCCGGCGCGTCAGCGTTATCGATCTCATCGTCGCTCCTGCCCGGCGCGAGTACCTTGGTTGCAGCGACTGGCGATCTGACGACATCCAGCGATGTCGATTTCTACTCGTTCACCGTGCCGGCCAATTCGGCGCCGAGTATCACTGTCCGCTTGAAGACGGACGGCTTGAGCGTGCTTCAGGGCCGGCTCTCGTTGTTCAGCTCGTCGGAAATGATCCTGGGTCGCCAGTCGGCGACATCTGCTCTGGCCGGCGACCTGAAGTTGACTCTCAACAACGCGGTTCCAGGTGCCACATATTATGCCCGCGTCGATCGGGCGTCATCGAGCGGAGCGACCAACCAATTCACAGTGGGTCGGTACAGCATTGAATTGAACTTCAATCCGACCTCGCCGATTGCCGAAGTCGCGGCGACCAATGCCTTCCTGCTTGATGGGTCGACCAACGAGACAGCCGCGACGGCGACATCGCTGTCCGCATCATCAACCGGGCGGTTCCAGGTGAGCGCGATGCTGGAAGGCGCGAGCGACCGCGATTACTATCGACTGGTCATCCCCGGCACCGTCACGTCGAGTGCCCTGACGACCTCCGGTAGCGGTTCGCTCTCGAGCGGGTCCCTGAGCGGCGGATCGCTCACCGCAGATACTTCACTGACGACCTCGACAAACAGCACGACCACTGTGTCGGCGGGGACGCTGCTGACGGTGACCGTCCGTTCGGCTAACCCGGGTGACGGGCTCAAACCGTCGGCCGTGATCCTCGATGCCAGTTCCAATCCGGTGACCGGGCAGGTCATTCGCTATGCCGACGGTGAATTCACCATTCAAGCTTCTGTGGCGGCAGGCTTGGCGTACTTTGTCGGCGTCAGCGGCCTGGGTGTCTCGACGACCAATGGCGCGTACAACTTCGACGCTAACGTGAAGACCCAGGCGACCGGCCTCACCGCAATTGCGACTACGACCCTGAACGCCGCCGACCCCTCCGACTTTTACACCCTGACCGTTCATCGCGGGTCGGTAATGCACTTCGTCATCACCGGGTCGGGCGCGGCCAGCAACGATTTCGGCGTCCGGTTCAACGTGTTTAACTCGACCGGCGCGGTCATGATCGACGGGTTTGCCCTGGCGAACCGCTCGTCGTCGGTGACGAAATTCCTGAAGACCGGAGAGTATAAGATTCGCCTGCTTGGCCTGGCCCGCATTGCCGGGCAGACGCTGCCGGAACTGCCGGTGATGGTCCGCGGGTTCAACCTCAGCGACCCGATCGGCCCCGGCGGAGACGACCCGGACGCCGGCAACGGTAGCGACGGCTCCGGTGGCGATTACGGGGCGGAGGAAAACCCCAACGGCGACGACCAGGGCGACGACGACCCGGGCGGCGACCCGGAATGGTGAACCGGCCCGCCTCGGCCGCTCTCCCTGCCCGTGTTGACGGATTCCCCTGTCGCCGATAGCTTATGTGAAGAGGGCCTGTAGCTCAGCTGGGAGAGCGCTTGAATGGCATTCAAGAGGTCGTCGGTTCAATCCCGATCAGGTCCACTCGATAACTGAACCCGCTGAGACGGGTCCGCTTGCGAACAAACCACCGGTCAACCCGGTGGTTTTTCATTGCGCCCGGCCGTCCAGCACACCGCGGATTTCCGCCTCCGACACGTCGTCGAACAAGCCGGCCGAGCCGATCCTGGTCGGCAGAACGAGGCGGATTCTCCCTCCGCTCGATTTCTTGTCGCGTTTCATCGCGTCGAGCCAGGCGTCGACGTTCGCCGGTTCCGGCGGTGCGACCGGTAGGTTCCACGCTTTCAGCAAGTGGATGACCTTCTGAAGGTCGGCTTCTGGTAGCAGACCTCGCCGGGCTGCCAACCTCCCGGCGCAGACCTGCCCGGCGGCGACCGCTTCGCCGTGGGTCCAAGTGCCGTACCCGGCCACCGTCTCGAACGCGTGGGCGAACGTGTGGCCGAGGTTCAATACTGCGCGGACGCCAGTCGTTTCGTATTCGTCCTGCTCAACAACCCGGGCTTTGAGCGTGCAACACCGGGCGATCACGCGGGCGAGCGCTGCCGGCGACTTGGCCGTCACATCCTCGGAATGCGCTTGCAGCCAGTCGAAGAACTCGCCGTCGAGTCCGACGCCGTACTTCACGACCTCCGCAAGGCCGGAGCGGTATTCCCGGTCGGGGAGCGTGGCGAGGGAATCTGTCGCGATCCATACGCCGGCCGGCTGGTGAAACGCGCCGACCAGGTTCTTTCCCTCGGGCAGATTGATGCCGACCTTGCCGCCGACAGAGCTATCGACCATCGCGAGCAGCGTCGTCGGCGCGATGAGGAGCGGAATGCCCCGGTTGTGAGTGGCAGCCGCGAAACCCGCGAGGTCGCCGACCACGCCACCACCGACGGCAATGATGGCTGTCTGCCGGTCGACGTGGGCTTGGGCCAGTCGCTCGTACAGGATGCCGAGTTGCGCCAGCGACTTCGATGCTTCGCCGGGGGGAATTGTCGTGAGTCGGGACGTGATACCGGCTTCGTTCAGCTCATCCTGCCAGCGTTCGGCGCGGGCGGCGACGTTGTAGTCGGCAATCATGTACGCCCGGCGCGATGGGACGCGGGCCGCGACGAACGGGCCGATCCCGCCAGGCTCGTCGATGGCGATGTCGTAGCCGCGATTGCCGAGCGATACCCGCACGGTCGCCATGGTTGTTGCCTCGTCGTTCAGCCGTGGGTGCGGTCTTCGATTATGTTGCTGGGGCGGAGCCAATAGCTGAAATCCGGGGCGGTGAAGGCGTCGCGGGTGGCCGGCTTGTCGCGGTTGAGCAACATCGGCCGGCGGAGGCCCGGTAGAAAAGCGACCTCAAACAACTCCTGTGCCCCGGTCGTAAACGCCAGCCGCCCGAGTTCGAGGCCGGTGCGGGTATCGATGAGCGCGACGCCGCAATGCAGCATGGGATGGCGTGTCTGGACCGGCAGGCCGCCGAAGATGTGCTTCTCCCGAATCTGGCACATGCCGATGAGGGCGTAGTGGCCGACGAACGCGAGACCGCGCAGGTAGCCGGGCAGGGCACACACGACATCGTGATGACCGGTCGCGGGGTCGATGCGCCAGAGTTCGCCGCCGCCGGAGTTCAGCACCCACAGCCGGCCGTCATGCCAGCGTGGCGAGTGCGGCATGGCCAGCCCGCGGGTGATGATCTCACCATCGGGATAGCGCATGACAATGCCACCCGTTGCTTTATCCGCGCGCCAACCGCCGACGACATCGGTGGTTCCGAGCGCTGTAACAAAGGCCGGCTTTCCGTCGACGACGGCCAGACCGTTGAGATGGCAGCGGTCTTCGGGCACGGTGTCGGTCAGGAACGGAGGCCGCCAGACCGGCACGAAGCTGTACTCGTCGGAGAGCCGGGCGAGACAGCAGAACCGGGTTGCGACCACCCAGAGCCCGTCGTCGGCATAGGCCACGTCGTGGACGTTCAGGTCGCCGGTCCAGTAACTGACGCGGGGCAGGTAGAGGGCGTCGTAGGTGCCGCGCTGGTTTTCGAGATAGTCGTGGGCGAGCAGCGGCGCGTCGGCGAACAACGTGATTTCGTGCCGGGTGGCGAGGGCGATCCGCCGGCCCGAGTGGGCCAGGCCCATCGGCTTGTCGAAGTGACGGAGCAGGACGTTGACCTGCCGGCCGTCCCACCCGACGATCACGACCTTGCCCGCCTGATAAGTGGTGATCGCTAGCGATCCGTTCGCCTGAGCCATCCAGCCGGCAAAGTCGCCGAGGATTTCGCAGGAGACGGGGCGGTCGGCGCCGGGGGGAATCTCGGATGGCGTCATGGGTCTACCGTTTGGAGGCTTGGAGAGTTATCCTACC
Source organism: Gemmataceae bacterium (assembly GCA_019694755.1). Taxonomy (GTDB): domain Bacteria; phylum Planctomycetota; class Planctomycetia; order Gemmatales; family Gemmataceae; genus JAIBBI01. Next base: position 4,561 of record JAIBBI010000098.1, on the reverse strand, counting down.
GCGAGACGCTTGTTCGCCACCGGATCATTCGCATGGACTCGGCTTCCGTCAATGAAATGTTCCGCCAGGCCACGCTGCATCACCAGCAGGGCCGGCGCAATCAGGCCGAGGGACTGTACCGGGCGGTGCTCAACTTTCAGCCCGACCAGCCGTACTGCCTGCAGCAACTCGGACTGCTGCTCGCGGAGCTGGGCCGACCGAAAGAGGCGGTGCCGTTTCTCGAGAAGTCGTGCAGGATCAAAACCGACATTGCTGCTTTCTGGAGCAACCTGGGCGAGCTTTACCGTCAGGTCGATCGGCTCGTCGAATCACAACAGGCGTTTCACAAGGCGCTCCGGATCGATCCATTTTTCCCCGAAGCGCATTACAACCTCGCCAACGTATTGAAGCTCGTCGGCCGGCACCCCGAGGCAATCTCGCATTACGACCGTGCCGTGAGCCTCCGGCCGAACTACGACAGGGCCTGGTACAACCTCGGCAACACGTTGAACGAGGAGGGGAGGTCGGTCCCCGCGGTCGAGGCGTATCGCAAGGCCCTCGCGATCCGGCCCGACTGGTCCGACGTGCATCTCAACATGGCCAATGCACTGTACGACCTGCGCGACCTCGACGCGGCAGCCGCTGCGTATCGGCGGGCGGCCGAGCTTCGGCCTCACGATGCCGACCTCGACGACAGCCTGGGAAATTGCCTGGTCGCGGCCGGGCACGTTGAAGAAGCCCGGCAAGCTTACGACAGGGCGAATGTCCGTCGTCCCGAGAAATGGCTGCGGGCATTACGCGCCGACCTGCTGGCCCCGGTCGTCGCGCCGGATGCCGGTTTCATCGACGAATATCGTTCTCTCGTAGACCATGTCCTCGAGCGGTACGCCGACCGCGGTCCGATCGATCCCGCTGATCTGCACACGAGCGGGGCCGAGCCGCCGATGCTGCTGACGTATCAGGGCCGGGACGATCGCCAGCTCAAAGAGAGGATGTCGCAGTTTTTCCGGCAACGGCTGCCGGTCGCCGAGTTGCCGGCACGACGCGAGGGCCGCCCGGCTGTCGGTGTCGTGGTCACGCGCGGTCACGAGGGTGTGTTCGCGCGGTGCCTCGGGCCGCTGATTGCCCGACTCGACCGGACCGATTACGACGTGAACATCGTTTGTACCCGCAGCGGTGCAAACATCTTGCAATTCATGCTGCCCGATACGAAGTGGACTTTCACCATCCTGCCCGAACGCGTTGATGCCGCCTCCCAGCATCTGCGACATGTGGGGTACGACGTATTGCTCTATTGGGAGATTGGAACTGATTCGACCAATTACTTCCTGCCGTACTTCCTCCCGGCCCGGGTGCAGGTCAACTCGTGGGGCTGGCCGGTGACGTCGGGACATGCGGAAATCGAAAGCTATCTCTCGGCCGCGGACTTGGAACCGCCCGAGGCCGGGAAGTTCTACACCGAGCGACTCGTCGAATTGAAGGAGCTGCCGACGTATTATCTCCGGCCGCCGGTGCCGGCGAACCCGCGGGGCCGGGAAGCGTTCGGCTTCGCGGTCGACGAGCATGTTTACCTCTGTCAGCAGAATGTCCGCAAGTACCATCCCGAGTTCGACGCGATCCTGGCCGGGATTCTGCGTGCGGACAGTCGGGCCGTCATCGGGGTGATTGCCGACGAGCAGCCGGCCATTACCGCTCTCTTGCGCGACCGATTCGCAAGGTCGATGCCCGATGTGGTGGATCGAGTGCGAATACTTGGCCGTCTGGACCGGGAGCCGTATCTGGAGTTGGTGTCGGCCGCGGACGTGATCCTCGACACGATCCATTACGGTGGCGGGGCGAACACCGTGCTCGACGCGGTCGCGTGCTGTGCCCCGCTCGTGACGTTGCGCGGGGCTTATCATCGGGGCCGATGGGGCTCGGCCGTCAACGGCCGGCTGGGGCTCGGGGAACTGTGTGCGGACACACCCGAGCAGTACGTGAACATCGCGACTGGTATCGCGACCGACGCCGACAGACGGGCAGTGATTCGACAAGTGTTAGGCGACCGCGGCCAGGCTCTTTTCGAGAACCCGGCCGCTGTACGTGAGTGGGACCAGTGGCTTCGCGACGCTGTCGCCCGTGCCCGGGACTGACGATCACACGGCCAGTCGTGCCTCGGCCTCCTGCTCCCGACGGATCTCCTCCATCGGACCCCACACGGCATCGACCTCGTCTTTGAACAGGTCGCCGATCAGCAGATCAGTGACGTAACCCTTCAGGTGCGGATATTTCTTGACGAATCGGCCGAAACTGAAGCCGTCGTAAAAGGCGCAAACCAGACGGCGCATCCGGTCCATGCCCTGCACGAAGCCCGCCTCCCACTTGCCGAGCTGGGCCGCGGAAGTGTCGCCGACTGCCAGGCCCTCGGTTACGGCGTCGGCCGCGAGTTGACCCGAGCGGAGCGCGAGCAGGACGCCCGACGAATAAAGCGGGTCGAGGAATCCGAACGCATCGCCGACCAGGACCCGGCCGTCGCCGGCCGCCCGCCTGGCGCGGTACGAGTATTCCTTGGCCGCACGGAACGGGGCGATCCGCGTCGCGTTCTCGATCCGCGGTTGCAGACCGGGGCAGCGGGCGACCTCCTCGAAGTAGATCTGCTCGTAGTCCTTCGTGTCGCGGTTGACGAAAAGGTAATCGTGCGCGGCGACGACGCCGACGGCGATCACGTCGTCGTGCAGCGGAATGTACCAGAACCAGCCTTTCTTGCCCTGCGTCTGCAGGACCATCGTCGCCCCTTCGTCGCGACCCGTGTCGCGGTACGCGCCTTTCCAGTAGGTCCACAGCGCGGCCTTTTTCAGTACGGGGTCCCATTCCCGCAGCCCGAGCCGGTCCAGGATCATCGACGATTGACCGCTGGCATCGACGACCACGCGGGCGGAGACGTGCTGCTCGCTGCCCCCCTCGGGCACGACGCGGACGCCCGTCGCCCGGCCGTTCTCGAAGGAAACGTCGAGCACTCGTGCGCCTTCGTGCACCTCGACGCCGTGATCGCGGGCGTTGTTGAGCATGTTCTGGTCGAATTCGCTTCGGAGCACCTGCCAGGTCTGCGACGATTCGTGCGGCTTGTGTTCGACGAAGTAGAACGGTTCGCTGAGCCGGCCGGAATCGCTGACGAATTGCACGCTGTACTTCTTGATGAAGTGACTGCCCTTCATCCGGTCGAGCAGGTTGAGCCGCTTGACGACGTCATAGGTTTGCGGGATCAGCGATTCGCCGATGTGGTACCGCGGGAAATGCTCGCGTTCGAAAAGGCGGACCTTGTAGCCCTTCTGCGCGATCAGGGTGGCCGCGGTGGATCCGGAGGGGCCGCCCCCGATGACGATGACATCGCACTCGGACTTCATGATCGATTCCTCAGCGCCATTCGGTGGATTCGGTTTCGTGGGGCAGGCGGGCCTCGCGGAGCAGCCGGCTCAGGGTCTTCAGGTCAGCCCCGGACAGGTGACCGAGTTGCCGGGCGTGACACGCGCGGAGCGGCTCGGCCATCTGATCGAGCAGGGCGACGCCCTTGGAGGTGATCCCCGCGCCGACGCTTCGGCGGTCGGTCGTCGAACGGGTTCGGGTCACCAGGCCGCGTTGCTCGAGCGCGTCGAGCATGCGGGTGATGTCGGGGGCCCGGGAGATCAGCCGCTCGGCCAGGAGGAGCGTGGGCACGGTGGCCGGCCGCTCGGCTTTGAGAATCCGCAACACGTTGTACTGTTGTGCCGTCAAGGAGTACTCCGCGAAGAACGCGGCCTCGATCGCCCGGAGGCGGTCGTACGTCCGCCAGAGGCCGAGATAGACTTCCTGCTCCGGAGAGTCGAACCGGCGGGTCGAGACGGGCGGTCGTGAACGGCTGCGAATCATCACGATATTATTGTCGTCCAACCGATAGTTGTCCAGACAATCAAATCCGGGAGGAGGCGAACCGGAGCGGCCCCGCAGGCGTCTGTAGACAATAGGCCCGACGACGCTAAAACACAGTCAGACGCGCCCGTAGCTCAATTGGATAGAGCGTCGGCCTCCGAAGCCGAAGGTTACAGGTTCGACTCCTGTCGGGCGTACTGCCATAAGTCGTTTGCCGAAAGCTAGTTAGCTTACCTCTCGGTGGTCGAGAGAGCGGCCAAATCCCTCAGAATAAAGTGGTAAATTACCACTTAACTGGGAGACCGCTCCGTGTCCCGACCAAAATTGGCCATTCCCAGTTACCGTCGCCACAGCGCGTCGAACAACGCGACCGTTCGGCTGGTCGACGCCTCCGGCCATCGACGCGACATTTATCTCGGCGAGTACGGATCGGACCAATCCGTCGTCGCCTATGCTCAGGCGCTAATCCAATGGAAGGCCGGCACCGAAGGAGTTTCGGCAACTGCCGGTCGCGGATTGTCCGTCAACCAACTGATCCTGGCGTACTGGCGTTACGCTGAGGGCTATTACGGCTCGGCATCTCGCGAACTGGTCGCTTACCGATACGCCCTCCGGCATGTCCGAAAACTCTTCGGGCCGACCGAGGCCGCGCAGTTTGGCCCAAAGTCTCTCCAACTGGTCCGAGAGCGGATGATCG